>DATNCF010000095.1:0-4339 GCA_035571675.1 Burkholderiales bacterium
GGCTCGGATGCGGTCGGCCTCGGCGAAGTTCTTGGCTTTCTTGGCTGCGATGCGCGCCTGAATCAGCTCGCCTATCTGCGCATCGTCCAAGCCGTCCTCCCCGCCTGAAGGTCCCGCTTTCAGGAACGCGTCAGGATCGCGATTGAGCAATCCCAGCTCGCCGCCCAGCGCGCGCAACTGCTTGGCAGTTTCCGGTGAACGCGTGCGGTTCAGTTCATTGGCCAAGTCGAACAGCACGGCCACCGCCTCGGCGGTGTTGAAGTCATCGTCCATGGCCTCGCGGAAACGCTGCGCATGGGCCTCATTCCAATCGGGTTGTGCTGCCTCGCCCGTTTGAACTGGCGCCGCTTTTAATGCCGTGTACAGCCGTGAAAGCGCCGAGCGCGCATCGCGCAAGTGATGGTCTGAATAATTCAGCGGACTGCGGTAGTGTGTCCGCGCGATAAAGAATCTGACTACTTCCGCATCGAATTCTTTCAACACTTCGCGGATGGTGAAGAAGTTGCCCAGGGACTTGGACATCTTCTCGTCGTCCACGCGCACGAAGCCGTTGTGCATCCAGTAGTTGACGAACTGCCTGCCGCCTTCGACCGAGCCTTCGGCGTGCGCGATCTCGTTCTCGTGGTGCGGGAACAATAAATCCTGCCCGCCGCCGTGGATGTCGAAGGGCATGCCGAGCAGCTTCTCGCCCATGGCGGCGCATTCGATGTGCCAGCCCGGCCGGCCGTCGCCCCAGCGCGACTGCCAGAACGGCTCGCCTTCCTTGGAATGCTTCCACAGCACCGGGTCGAGCGGGTCCTGCTTGGTGGGGTCGGGCGCCACGCGCTCGCCGGCGCGCAGCTCGTCCAGCGACTTGCCCGAGAGCTTGCCGTAGCCGGGAAACTTGCGCACCGAGAAATTCACGTCGCCGTTGCCGGCCTTGTAGGCGAGGCCGCGCTCCTCCAGCCTGCCGATCATGGCCAGCATTTCAGCGATGAAGCCGGTCGCCCGCGGCTCGACGTCGGGCCGGCGCACGCCCAGCGCGTCCGCGTCCTCGTTCATGAAGCCGATGAAGCGCTCGGTCAGCGCCGTGATGGGTTCCGCATTTTCCACCGCGCGGCGGATGATTTTGTCGTCGATATCGGTGATATTACGGACGTAGGTGAGGTCGTAGCCGCTGGCGCGCAGCCAGCGCTGCACGATGTCGAAGGCCACCATCACGCGGGCGTGGCCGAGGTGGCAATAGTCGTACACCGTCATGCCGCACACGTACATGCGCACGTGCGTGGAGTCCAGCGGCTTGAAGACTTCCTTGGTGCGGGACAGGCTGTTGAAGATACGCAGCATGGGAGGGCCGGAAAACGGCGACGCGGAAGCTCGGATTTCCCTTCGGAACCCGGCAGAAACTGTTGATTATTGTGAACTTTGCGGTGTTGTTGGTAGAATGCGCACCGTGCTCACATATGGCGCGAAAGTATAACACGATGACCATGCCACGCCCGGCCTGGGCACCCCTGTCGGCCTTGCTGATCGCCAGCGCGGTGTTCTTCGCTCCCTGCGCGGCGCGCGCCGATGAAATTCAGGACGCCGGCCGGCTGCTGAGGCAGGGCCAGTCGGCCCAGGCGCTGGACAAGATCAACCAGTACCTTGCCTCCAAACCGCGCGACCCGCAGGGCCGCTTCCTCAAAGGCCTGATCCTGGCGGAGCAGAACAAGAGCGCCGAAGCCATCGATGTTTTCACCAAGCTCACGCAGGATTATCCCGAGCTGCCCGAGCCGTACAACAACCTCGCGGTGCTGTACGCCGCGCAGGGCCAGTACGAGAAGGCGCGCCAATCGCTGGAACTGTCCATACGAACCCACCCAAGCTACGCCACGGCCTACGAGAACCTCGGCGACGTGTACGCCAAGCTGGCCAGCCAGGCCTACGACAAGGCGCTGCAGCTCGACTCCTCGAACGCCTCGGCGCAGAGCAAGCTGTCGCTGATCCGCGATCTGGTACCGGCCGGCAACAACCGCGCGCCGCGCCCGGCCACGGGCCGGCCTGAGCCCGCGCCCGCCGTGGTAGCAAGCGCTCCTGCTCCAAAGATTGAGCCCAAGCCTCCCGAGCCCAAGCCCGTTGCTCCAGCGCCCGCCGCGCAACCGACGCCGGCACCCAAAGTCGCGGCCGCGGAGCCGCCCAAGCCTGAAGCCAAGGCAGAGCCCAAAGTCGAACCCAAGCCTGTTGCCGAAGCCAAGCCTGCCGCGTCCGGCGAGAGCGAGGAAGTGCTGAAGGCCGTTCGTGCCTGGGCCGCCGCCTGGGCCGCCAGGGACGTGAGAGGCTACCTCGGCCACTACGCCAGAAGCTTCAAGACCCCCAAGGGTGAATCGCGCGCCGACTGGGAAAAGGACCGCGACCAACGCATCAAGGCAGCCAAGAAAATCGAGGTGGGCATCGATAGTCCCAAGGTGACCGTGCAGGGCGACACCGCCACGGTGCGCTTCCGGCAGGTCTATCGTTCCGACCGGCTCAAGGCCAACAGTCCCAAGACCCTCGTGCTCGCGCGCGTGGACGGCAAATGGCTGATCGAGCAGGAGCGGGTCGGCAACTGATGAAGCCCTACCTGAAGGCCCTGGCCCTCGCTGCCGGTCTCGGCTCCGCCCTCGTCGCCTCCTTCCAAGCCGTTCCTTCCTCCACGCGCGGCCTCACCGCCGTCAAGTACGCGCCTAAATTCTCGGCCTCGGCCCCCGGCACAACGCCTGAGGCCCTGCTCGCCCAAGCCATCGACGCCATCCAGCGCGAGCGCTTCGACTCGGCGCTGGAGCGCATCGACGACCTTATCCGGGTCAAGCCGAATTTCCGCCTCGCCTACCTGATCCGCGGTGACCTCCTGCTGGCACGGGCCAAGCCGCTGTCCCGCATCGGCGAGGCCCCGCAGGCCAGCGCGGCGCGCATCGAGGACTTCCGCGAGGAGGCCATCGCCCGCCTGCGCGCCTATCGCCAGCAGCCCGACCCCAACATGGTGCCGCGCTACCTGCTGAAAATGCCGCCCGAGCAGCAGTACGCCATCGTGGTGGACACCACGCGCGCGCGCCTGTACCTGTACCAGAACGACGCCGGCCGGCCCCGCTACGTGGCCGACTACTACATTACCTCGGGCAAGCAGGGTGCGCAGAAAATGCGCGAGGGCGACATGAAAACGCCCATCGGCATTTACCACGTCACCTCCAGCCTGCCGCCCAACCGGCTGCCCGATTTCTACGGCACCGGCGCCTTCCCCATCAACTACCCGAACGAATGGGACAGGCGCCTCGGCCGCGACGGCCACGGCATCTGGCTGCACGGCGTGCCCACCGACACCTACAGCCGCCCGCCGCGCGCCAGCGACGGCTGCGTGGTGCTGTCCAACACCGACCTCGACCTGGTGGCCAAGCATCTGCAGATCGGCGTGACGCCGGTGATCATCAGCGATGAGGTGCAGTGGGTGAGCACCAGCGACTGGGCAAGCGAACGCGACGACTTCCTCGGCCAGCTCGAGACGTGGCGCACCGACTGGGAAAGCCGAAATACCCAGCGCTACCTCGCCCACTACTCCACCCAGTTCAAGGCCGGCAGAGAAAGCTACGCCACCTTCATGCGCCGCAAGCAGCAGGTGAACGCGGGCAAACAATGGGTCAAGGTGGAACTGTCGGACGTGTCGGTGTTCCGCAACCCCGGCCGCGAGGACCTCGTTGAAGTCACCTTCAGCCAGGTCTACAAATCCAACAACCTCGGCAACGTCATGAAGAAGCGCCAATACTGGCAGCGCGAAGCCGATCAGTGGCGCATCGTCTACGAGGGCGCCGCCTAGGGGCGGCATCCGGCGGCGGCCCCTTTCCCTTACTTCCAGGAGTTCCGCATGAAGCAGTTCCTTTCATTGCTGTGCGCCGCGCTGCTCGGCTTCGCCGCCGCGGCGCCCGCGCACGCTGAAAATCCCGTGGTGGAAATCAAGACCAGCGCCGGCACCATCACCGCCGAGCTCTACGCCGACAAGACGCCCAAGACCGTGGCCAACTTCCTGGAATACGCCAAGAGCGGCCAGTACGACGGCACCATTTTTCACCGCGTCATCGACGGCTTCATGATCCAGGGCGGCGGCTTCGACAAGAACATGCGCGAAAAGCCCACCCGCGCGCCCATCGACAACGAGGCCGGCGAAGGCGCCCGCGCCGGCCTGAAGAACACCGCCGGCACCCTGGCCATGGCCCGGACCAGCAGCCCGCATTCGGCCACCGCGCAGTTTTTCGTCAACGTGGTGGACAATCCCTTCCTGGATTTCCGCGAACCCACCCCACAGGGCTACGGCTATGCCGTGTTCGGCCGCGTGATCAAGGGCTTGGAC
>DATNCF010000096.1:0-2101 GCA_035571675.1 Burkholderiales bacterium
CGTCTTCCTTGATCTGGCTGATCGTGCCGGTGAAGATGGCGCGTTCCTTGGGCAGGGGCGCGTCCGCTATCTCGACGTTGGCGCGCACGATCATGCGCAGCGCGTTGGGGTCGCGGCCGGCGGCTTGCGCCATCTGCTTGATGCCGGCCCACATCTGCGCCATGCCCGCGGCGGGAATGCCCACCGGGTTCCAGCCGTTGGAATGCGCGGCGAGGCGCTTCATGGCGGCCGGCGCATAGGCGGCGAAATAAATCGGCGGATGCGGTTTCTGCACCGGCTTGGGCAGGATGTGCGATTTGGGCAGGGTGTAGAACTTGCCCTTGAACTCGGCCGGTTCCTGGGTCCAGATGGCCTTCAGCACCTGCACGAACTCATCGGCCTGCGCGCCGCGGGTTTTCATGTTGGCGCCCGCCGCCTGCATTTCGTCCAGCGACCAGCCCAGGCCGAAGCCCACCCGCACCCGCCCGCCCGAGAGCACGTCGATGGTCGAGAGGCGGCGCGCCAGCATGACCGGGTTGTAGTAGGGAATGTCCAGGATGCTGGTGCCCAGGGTGATGGTCTTGGTGTGCGCCGCCGCGAACGTCAGCGCATCCAGCGGATCGAGCGAATGCTTGTACTCCGCCGGCAGCGAGCCGTCCGGGGTGGCGGGGTAGGGGCTCTGCGGCTTGACGGGATAAAGCAGGCGCTCCACCGTCCACAGGCTGTCGTATTTCAGCGCCTCGGCGCGGGTGGCGATTTTTTTCACGGCGTCCGCCGTGCCGATGGGGCCAATGTTGCCCGCTGCAAAACCGATTTTCATGGGAGTCTCCTCGAGGCGGCGTTGGATGGCTGTTCGGACGCCTTGGTCGAACTCGACGCAAGGACCGCCATCATAAACTTGTCCCGAAGATTTAACGCGCGGGCATGCCCCCTTGGGCGACTACAGCAGCACCGACACCGTCACCTCGCCCTCGCGGCGCAGGATATTCACCCCCACGTCATGCGCGTGGCGCTCGAGCTCCAGGTCCACGCAGGCGTCGCCCAGGCGCAGGCCGGATATCTGCACCCGCCGCAGGAAGGCGGGCAGCAGCGGGTGGTCGAAGCGGATACAACGGTTCACCCAGTCGAAGGACAGCCCGAGGCAGGCCTGCAGCAGCAGGAACACGCTGGCGCTGGCCCAGGCCTGGGGCGAGCAGGCGACGGGATAGAGCGTGGGGCCTTCGTCCGGCCGGCGCTCGAAGCCGCAATACAGTTCGGGCAGCCGGTGCAGCTCCATGCGCTGGCTGGCGTCGAACAGCGCTTCGAGCACCGCCAGCCCCTTGCGCTTCAAGCCGTAGTTGGCCAGTCCCATCGCGATGAGCGCATTGTCATGCGGCCATACCGAGCCGTTGTGATAGGAGAGGGGGTTGTAGCGCTTTTCGCCCTGCGCCAGGGTGCGCACGCCCCAGCCCGAGAACATGGGGCGCGACAGCAGCGTGCTGGCTGTGCGCCACGCCCTTTCTTCGCTGGCGATGCCGCTCCAGAGGACCTGCCCGGCATTGGAAGAGGACACCCGGCAGGGCCTTTTCCGGCCGTCCAGAGCCAGCGCATAAGTGTCCAGGTCATCGCACCAGAAAGCCGTTTCGAACCGTTGGCGCAGGTCTTCCGCGGCCTGGCGCAGCGTCTTGGCCTGGTCCGGCCTGCCCAGGTGCTCGGCGAGGGTGGCGCACGCCAGGCGCGCCCTGAACACGTAGCCCTGCACTTCGCACAGGGCTATCGGGCCCTGCGCCAGCGCGCCGTCGGCGTGGGAAACGGCGTCCTGGGAATCCTTCCACCCCTGGTGCACCAGGCCGTTGCTGCTCCGGCGGTGGTACTCGACGAACCCGTCGCCATCGACGTCGCCGTGCCGGTCGATCCACTCGAATGCGCGTTCGACGTGCGGCCACATGCGCCGCGCGAAGTCGAGGTCGCCGCTGCGCATGAAGTACTCGCCCGCCAGCAGCGCGAACAGCGGCGTCGAATCGACGCTGCCGTAATACCGGCCGAAGGGAATCTCGCCCAGCGCCGCCAGTTCGCCGTCGCGGGCTTCGTGCAGGATCTTGCCCGGCTCGGCGTCCTGCTCGGCATTCGATTCATGGGCCTG
>DATNCF010000097.1:0-5239 GCA_035571675.1 Burkholderiales bacterium
TGCCGGTGTAGATGGCATCGGTGCGGAAGCCGTAGTTCGTGCCTTCCCAACCGACCTTCACCGCTTTGCCGTCCACCGGCGCGATCGTGTTGACCACCTGAGGCAAGAGCAATTGGTGGTCCTCGGCGCGCATGCGCAACGGGCCGACCACGGAGTCGTAGCTCAAATCCTCCAGCGCTTTCGCCACCTTCACCGTTTCCAGGGTGCCCGCCTTGTTGATGGCTGCAGCCAGCATGCGCGACGTGAATTCGATCCGCGGCCCCAGGAACTCCTGCCCGGTCTTGGCCTTGAATGCCTTCACTAGCGCGTCGGCCTTGGGCACGCCCTGCTGGCCCGGGTGCCACTCGGCGACCCAGGTCAATTGCCCGATCTTCGATTGCGATACGGCCAGCACCGTGCCCGGCGTCGCGCCGGCACTGTGGTTGAAATAGCGCAGGTTGTAGCCGGCGTCGCCTGCGGCCTTCAGGAGCAGCGTCATGTCCTGGCCCCAGTTGCCCGTGATCAGCGTATCGGCGCCGGTCGCCTTGATCTTGGCGATGTACGGCGAAAAATCCTTGACCCGCCCCATCGGATGCAGGTCGGCGCCGACGAACTTCACGTCGGGACGCGCCAGCCCCACCAGCTCCTGGCCGTAGCGCGCCCACTGCTTGCCGTGCGCGTAGTCCTGGTTGAACAGGTACACGTTCTTGATGTCGCCCTGCTTCTTGATGTAGTTCGCCAGCGCCTTCATCTTCATCGCCGTGTTGGCCTCGAACTGGAAATGCCAGAAATTGCAGGACTTGCCGGTGAGGTCGGGATCGATCGACGAATGGTTGAGGATCATGATGGCGCGCTCCGGGTTGCGCTCGTTGTGGCGCGCCGCCGCGCTGACCAGCGCCGCCACCACCGAGGACCCGGAGCCGCCGGTCACGACCGCGCGCGCGCCCTGGTCGATCGCGGCCTGCAGCGCGCTCTGGCTCTCCTGCGCCGACAGCTTGCTGTCGAACTGCAGCAATTGCAGTTGCGTGCCTTTGAGCACCCCGCCCTTGGCGTTGATGTCCTGCACCGCGTACTGGATGTGGCTGAGCATGAGCTGGCCGATATTGGCGAATGGCCCGCTCAACGGATCGATGTAGGCGATCTTGAAGGTCTGCTGCTGCGCCTGCGCGGCCCCGCAGGCCAGGGCGGCGGCCAGCGCCAGGGGAGTGAGGGATCGGTTCATGAGGAGAGCTCCTGTGGAAGTCGGGTGGGACGGGAGGCGGAAAGAGAGGCTGGGCGCTCGCGCAGGCCGATCACGCGCCAGGCGAGCTGCGTGAGTTCCCGGACCACCTCGTCCGGCGACAGCCGGCCATCGGGGCGGTACCAGGTGTACAGGAACCCGGGCAGGCTGCACGCCGCGAGCGCGGTGATCTTGGTCTCGCGGAAATCGAGCGTGCCTTCGCTGCGGGCCTGCTCCATCAGCGCGCACAGCCGGCCATAGAAGTGGTTCGCGATCTGTTTCCCCGCCGCCGCGAACTCGGGTCGAAACGCCTGCGGATCGCGGTAGGCGAAGAACGCCGACGGGTGGTACTCGACCGTGGCCCGGATCAGCCGCTCCAGGCCCTGCGCAACCTTCACATGGGCCGGACGGAGATCCTCGGGCGGGAAATCGAGCACCGTGAAGCAGGCGACCGTCGGACGCCAGGACAGCACCTCGAAGATCTCCTGCTTGTTGTGGAAGTAGTAATACACGAACGGCTTGGTCACGCCCAGCTCGCTCACGATCTGCTCCAGCGTGGTGTCGGCGTAGCCCTGAGCGTGGAACAGTCGCTCGGCCACCTTGAGGATGCGCTCGCGCTTCTCGTCGGTGGCCGCGGTGACGGCC
This sequence comes from Burkholderiales bacterium, assembly GCA_035571675.1. Taxonomy (GTDB): domain Bacteria; phylum Pseudomonadota; class Gammaproteobacteria; order Burkholderiales; family SG8-39; genus CAIYPG01. Next base: position 1,844 of record DATNCF010000097.1, read on the forward strand.
CGCTGGCGGCCGCGGCCGGGGTGCACCGCGCGATGGTGGATGCGTGAGGAAGGTGCAGGGTTTACTCGGTGTCGCATGGGTTATACCGTTCGGTAGCATTGTTCTACCGCACGGTATATATTGGCAAGGCCTCGCACCCCGCGTAAACCCTGAAGGTGACACGATGGAGACAAGACCCGGTTACCTGGACCAGCCCCTGCATGAGTACCTGCGCCAGCATGCGCGGCGCCAGCCCGACAAGGCCGCCTACATCTGGTATGGCAGGCCAGTAACGTACGCCGAGCTCGACCGTGCCAGCGATGCTTTCGCCGCGCGGCTAGCGCAACTGGGCGTGAAGAAAGGTGAACCGGTGGCCCTGTTCCTGGGCAACTGTCCGCAATACGTCATGGCGCACTACGGCGTGCAAAAGCTCGGCGCCATCGTCTGCCCCTGCGGGCCGCTGTTCAAGCAGCACGAGCTTGAATACCAGCTGAGCGACCTGGGAGCACGCGTGATCATTGCCGCCGCACCGCTGCTGCCGGTGGTCGAAAAGGTGAAAGCGAAGACGGCACTGGCCCACGTGTTCGTTGTCCACTATGCCGACCTGCTGCCCGAGGCGCCGGCGATCGATGTGCCGCCGGAGCTGCTGGCCATGAAGGCGCAGCCGCGCCACACCGGCGCGGAATGCGAAGACTTCCTGGCAGCAACGCAAACCGGCGCCGCCGCGCCCGCCGTCCGGCTCGAGATGGACGACGTCGCATTGATGACATACACCTCGGGCACGACCGGCCTGCCCAAGGGCGCGATGCTCACTTACCGCAACGCGCTGTTCAAGAGCGCCGCGGCGGCCGATTGCAACGGGGTCGAGCAAGACGACGTACTGCTGGCGATCGCGCCGCTGTACCACATCGCCGGTATGGTGATGGGGATCAACGTGACCATGTACACGGGCGCCACGAGCGTCCTGCTGTACCGGTTCGACCCCGCCGCGGTGGTGCAGGCCATCGCGCGTCACCGGGTGACCTGGTGGTACAGCATCGCGCCGATGAACGTGGCCGCGATGCAGGTGCCGGGCGTGAAGGACTGCGACCTGTCCAGCCTGCGCATGAACCCGGTCACCAGCTTCGGCATCACCTTCACCGAGCCGCTCGCCAGGCAGTGGCGCGAATACGCGCGCAACTGCAACTCATTCGAGGCGTCCTACGGCCTGAGCGAAACCCACACGGTGGACACCTACATGCCCGCGAATGCGATCCGGTGGGGCGCGCACGGCATCGCGATTCCCGGCAACGAGATCCGGATCCTCGACCCCGACACCGGCGCGCCGCTGGCGCCCGGCGAGACCGGCGAGATCGTGCTGCGCAGCCCAGGCGTTTTCAAAGGTTACTGGAACAAGCCCGAGGCGACGGACAAGACGCTGCGCGGCGGCTGGGTGCATACCGGCGACATGGGCCGCATGGACGCGGATGGCTACCTCACGTTCATCGGCCGCTTCAAGGAGATGATCAAGGTCTCCGGGTATGCGGTCTTCCCCGAGGAGGTGGAAACCATCCTGATCAAGCACCCGGCGGTGGCGCAGGCGGCGGTGATCGGCGTGCCCGACGCGACCAAGGGCGAGGTCATCCGCGCCTTCGTCGTGAAGAAGCCGGGGCAAGACGTGACGGCCGAGGCGCTGATCGCCTGGGCCCGCGAGAACATGTCCACCTACAAGGCCCCGCGCGAGCTGCGCTTCATCGATGCGCTGCCCGCCACCGGCGCGGGCAAGGTGTTGCGCCGGCTGCTGAGGGACCAGGCCTGATGTTCAAGAAGATCCTTATAGCGAATCGAGGTGAGATCGCCCTCAGGCTCGTCCGCGCGGTGCGCGACCTCGGTGCCATAGGCGTCGCAGTCTATGCAGACGATGACGCCGAAGCGCCGCACGTGCTGCATGCCGATCAAGCCGTGGCATTGAACGCCACCGGTCCTGCCGCCTATCTCGACATCGCCCGCATCATCGCGATCGCCAGGGAATGCGGCTGCGATGCGGTCCATCCGGGTTACGGTTTTCTCAGCGAGCGAGCCGACTTCGCGCAGGCTTGCGCCGAAAACGGAGTTGCGTTCATCGGCCCGACGGTCGAGCACTTGGGACTGTTTGGCGACAAGGCAAGGGCGCGCGCCCTCGCCGCGCAATGCGGCGTGCCCCTGATGCCCGGAAGCGCGGGCGCCGTGACGCTGGAGCAGGCGCAGGCCTTCTTCGCGGCCCAGGATCGCGCCGGAGTGATGATCAAGGCCATCGGCGGCGGCGGCGGCCGGGGCATGCGCGCCGTGCTGGATGCCGGCGAATTGCCCGAGGCCTACGCGCGCTGCGTGTCCGAGGCCCGCGCCTTTGGCGTCGAAGGTGTCTACGTAGAGCGGTTGATGCCCAACGCGCGCCATATCGAGGTGCAGATCCTGGGCGATGGCGCGGCGGTCATGAGCCTGGGCGAGCGCGATTGTTCGCTGCAGCGGCGTTTCCAGAAGCTGGTGGAAATCGCGCCCAGCCCGAGTTTGAGCGAGGCGCTGCGCCGGCAGATCACGCAGGCGGCGTTGACGATGGCGCGGACGGCCGGCTACAGCAGCCTGGGCACCTTCGAATTCCTGGTGGACGAGAGTTCCCGCGAGCTACCGTTCGTGTTCATGGAGGCCAATGCGCGTTTGCAGGTCGAGCACACGGTCACGGAAGAGGTCACGGGACTGGACCTGGTGCAGTTGCAGATTGCCGTGGCTGCGGGCCAGAGCCTGGCCTCGCTGGGCCTGAATCCGGACAAGGCGCCGCAGCCGCAGGGCTTTGCGATCCAGTGGCGCATCAACGCCGAAACCCTGGACGCACAAGGCAACGCCCGGCCCTCCAGTGGCACCTTGGAGCGATTCGACCTGCCCTCGGGCCCAGGCGTGCGCGTCGACACGCATGGCCTAACCGGCGCTTCGCCGTCGCCGCACTACGACTCGCTGCTGGCCAAGCTGATCGTGCATTCGCGCGGCCCCTCGTTCGCAGATGCGGTGCGCAAGTCGCGCCGGGCCCTGGCCGAATGCCGCATCGAAGGGCTCGCCACCAACCTGCCCTTGCTCGCCGCGCTGGCGGCGCGGCCCGAGTTCGAGAGCCAGCAGGTCCACACCCGGTTTCTGGAATCGCAGCTTGCGCGCTTGCTCGAGGAGGCGCTGGCGCATGGGCCGCGCGCGCGGCCACTGCGTCCTGGCCAGCCGTACCCGCAACTCGAGGAGCGCCTGATCGCGGGCGGCCTCGCCGCCGTGCGGGCCCCGATGGCCGCACGGCTGGTGCAGCTCGATGCCATCGAGGGAGAACTCGTGGCAGCCGGGGACCAGATCGCCGTGCTGGAGGCGATGAAGATGGAGCATGTCCTGCACGCCGCAACGGCCGGGCGCGTGGCCGAGGTGCGG
>DATNCF010000098.1:0-3185 GCA_035571675.1 Burkholderiales bacterium
GACCTGGGCTCGGGCGACGGCCGCACAGTCATCACGGCGGCGCAGCGCGGCATCCGCGCCCTGGGCATCGAGTACGACCCCAACCTCGTGCAACTGTCCAAGGAGAACGCCGCCAAGGCCGGCGTGGCCGACAAGGCCACCTTCACCAAGGCCGACATTTTCGAGAGCGACTTCTCCAGCGCCACGGTGATCACGCTGTTCCTGCTGCCCGACCTGAACCTGCGCCTGCGCCCCATCCTGCTCGGCATGAAGCCCGGCACCCGGGTGGTGTCCAACACCTTCACCATGGGCGAGTGGGAGGCCGACGAGCGCGCCACGGTCGACAACCCCGAGGCCTGCAAATACTGGTGCACGGCTTATTTGTGGGTGGTCCCGGCCAAGGCGGAAGGGCGCTGGAACTCGCCGGCCGGCCGGATCGAGCTCAAGCAGACCTTCCAGAAAGTGGAGGGCAGCCTGCAGGCCGAGGGCCGCGCCATCGTCATCGCGGACGGCCGGCTGCGCGGCGACCAGATCAGCTTCCGCGCCGGCGGCGCCAGCTATTCAGGGCGAGTGGCGGGCGACCGTATCGAGGGCACGGTGACGGGCGACGGCGGGCCGCGGCCATGGGTGGCCACGAAAGCTCAGTGAGCGGTCAGGCCGGTTCCCAGTGTTCGATCACGAGCTGCAATGATTGCACGCCGTTGAACTCGTTCACCGACACGCGGTAGGCGGCGCGCACCGCGACGGGGAAGGGGACGAGGGCGTTGAACTGCATGGCCTCGAACAGGCGGTCGCTTTCGCGCCGCCGCAGCTTGAGCTTGAGGTGCTTCTCGCCCACCACGCGCTGCCCGGCCACGGCGAACTCGTCGCAGTACAGCGGCTGGGGAAAGCCCTGGCCCCAGATCTGCGCTTCCAGCAACTGCGCCGTGGCGAGGTTGAGGTACTCGGCCTCCAGTGATCCGTCGGTCTCGATGTTGCGGGTCAGCGCGCCCGGGGGCAGCATGTCGCGCACCGCGGCCTCGAAGCCCTCGGCGAAGCGCTGGTAATCGCGCTCCAGGATGGTCACGCCGGCCGCGGCGGCGTGGCCGCCGAAGCGCAGCAGCAGGCCGGGCGAGCGCTTGGCCACGAGGTCGAGCACATCGCGCAGGTGCAGGCCGGCAATGGACCGCCCCGAGCCTTTCAGCTCGCCGTCCGCGATGGCCCGCGCGGGCTCGTCGGAGGGATGGCTGCGTGCCATGGATGGTTCGCTGCGCGCCATGGTTGGTTCGCTGCGGGCGAAGGTTGGTTCGCTGCGCGCCATGGTTGGTTCGCTCCTCGCGAAGGCCATGGTCGGGCGGTGCCACAGGTCTTTCACGCGCCCCGCCAGGATGCCCACCACGCCCTGGTGCCAGCCCGGGTCGAACAGCGTGAGGCTGCTGCCTTGCACGTCTCCGGCGCGTTCGGCGAGCGCGGCCAGCATGCGCTCGGCCTGCTCGCGCATGTCGCCCTCGATGGCGCGGCGCTCGCGGTTCAGCTCGTCCAGGCTGCGGGCGATTTCCAGCGCGCGGCCGTAGTCGTCGGTGGACAGGCACTCGATGCCCAGGCTCATGTCGGCGAGGCGCCCGGCGGCGTTGACGCGCGGCCCCAGCACGAACCCCAGGTCGAAGCCCGAGGCGCGGTGCGGATCGCGGCCGGCCACGGCGAAGAGCGCGCGCAGGCCGGGCTGCAGGCGCCCGGCGCGGATGCGCTTCAGGCCCTGCGCCACCAGCACGCGGTTGTTGCGGTCCAGCTTCACCACGTCGGCCACCGTGCCCAGCGCCACGAGGTCGAGCAGTTCGGCGAGGTTGGGTTCCCCGCCTTCTCCCTGGGGCCCGAAGGCCTGGCGGCGCCGCAACTCGGCGCGCACCGCGAGCAGAGTGTAGAACATCACGCCCACGCCCGCCAGGTTCTTGCTGGGGAAGTCGCAACCGGGCTGGTTGGGGTTGACGATGGCCGCGGCCGCCGGCAGGGCGGGGCCGGGCAGGTGGTGATCCGTGACGATGACGCGCATGCCCAGGCGGTTGGCCTCCTCCACGCCCTCGACGCTGGCAATGCCGTTGTCCACGGTGATGAGCAGGTCGGGCCGGAGCGGCGCGGCCAGGCGCACGATGTCGGGCGTCAGTCCGTAGCCGAAGCGGAAGCGGTCGGGCACGATGAAGCGCACGTCCGCGCCGGCGCCCGAGCGCGTGCGCAGCGCGCGCAGGCCGCGCAGGCCCACTGCGCAGGCGGTGGCGCCGTCGCAGTCGTAATCGGCCACGATGACGATGCGCCGGCTGCCTTCGATGGCGTCGGCGATGAGCGCCGCGGCGGCGTCGATGCCGCGCAGGCCGGTGGGCGCGGCCAAGCCCGCCAGCGCGGCGTCCAGGTCGGCCTTGCTCTGGATGCCGCGCGCCGCCATAAGGCGCGCCATGAGCGGATGCAGCCCTTCCGCAAGAAGCTTTTCGACCAGCCGGGGCGGCACAGGGCGGATGGAAATGAGCTGGTCGGGATGCGGCATGCCGCTATTATCGTTCGGCCCGGGTTATTGTTCCATTGGAGCGTAGCCAGCCAGCGGCTTCATCCCTCGCCAAAATTTGCGCAAATCACCCTTGATGGTCTCGACCGACAGGTTCTCGCCGCCGCCGACGAGGTGGCAGGTAAGCATGCCGATGCGGCCCGAGCGCAACCCCTGCGCCAGCGGCGCAATCCAGTCGCGCTCGAGGGTTTCGGCCGCGGCCGCCCAGCCCTCGGGATCGCCGTAGCGCGCGCCGGCGCGCAGCCCATCCAGCACCACCAGCGCCCTGCCCTCGGTGGGCGCGCCGTCCAGCCACGCATTCGCGCCCGAGGGGAGCGGGATTCCGATCCCTCCCGCGGCGATGGCCAGGCCGCGTCCCAGCGCGTCGTCGCTGAGCACCTGGTTGTAGGGACGCTGCGCGGTTTTCGGAAGAGCGCCGTTGCCCCAGAACCACACGCTGTTCACGGGCAGCTCGCCGCGCGCCTCGCGCGCCGCGTTGACCGGATGCTCGTGCAGCGCCATCTGCACCTCGTTCATGAGCGCATGCCAGCGCATGCCGTCCGGCCCCGTGGGCAGGTGCTCGCCGATGGGCAGGCCGCGCGCCTCGGCCAGCGGCGTGCAGCGGATGTGCGGCGCGGAGGCCAGCCTGGCGTACCAGCGGTCCGGAGCCCGGACGTCGATGGGCAGGTCGGCG
>DATNCF010000099.1:0-3654 GCA_035571675.1 Burkholderiales bacterium
TGCCGCCGAAGCCGGAAGAAAGCTTCCAACCCTTGGGCGGCGTGCGCGTCCACTGCCCTTCGCGCACCAGGCGGTCGGCGGGCAGCAGCCGCAGGGTCGAAGCGAGCAGCAGGGTCACGGCCAGGTCGGCCACGCACGGCGCGTTGGCGCCGCCGGCGTTGGCGAGCAGGATGCCGCGCGCCTTGAGCGCGGCGGTGTCGGCCTGCTCGTAGCCCGCGCCGTAGCAGCACACCAGTTCCAGGCGCGGGAGCAAATCAACCATGCGCTTGTCCATGTTGGCGCCGGAAACAATCACCGCCGCGCGCGCCTCGCCGGCCAGCGGCGAGGCCTTCACCGTCTCGGCCGCATCCTTGTAGGCGACGATGAGGCGATAATCCCGGGCAAGCCGGTCCTGCACGTCGCGCGGCAACGCGCCCAGCATCGCCACCACGGGTTTGGATTCGTTCATAGCTCGGCGCCTGAATGTTGTTTACGGACCATCATAACAGCGCTTCACGGCTCGGCTGGCTACAATGCCGTGACGAAGCGGACGGCGGAGGTGGGGAATGCAGGACCGCTACCAGGAAATCTACTCGGCGTTTCAATGGCGGGTCCCCGAGTACTTCAACATCGCCGAAGCCTGCTGCCGGGACCATGCCGGCGATGCCGGGCGCGTCGCTCTGATCTGCGAGGATGAGCGCGGCGTCGCGCAAAACTGGACCTTTGCCGCGCTCGCCCGTGACGCCAACCGCCTGTCCAACGCCCTGGCCGCGCTGGGGGTGAAGGCCGGCGGCCGCGTGGCCATCATGCTGGCGCAGCGTCCCGAAACCGCCATCGCGCACTTCGCCTGCTACCAGTTGGGCGCCATCGCCATGCCCCTGTCCATCCTGTTCGGGCCCGAGGCGCTGGAGCAGCGGCTGGCCGACAGCGAGGCCGTGGCCGCCGTCGCGGACCCCATTGCGCTCGCCAACCTGGAAACCCTCCGCGCACGGCTGCCGGCGCTCTCCCATGTCGTGGGCGTCGCTGGGGCGCGCGCTTCGGGCACGCACGACTGGCAGGCTTTGCTGGCGCGCGCATCCGATCGATTCCAGCCGGTGCGCACCCGGGCGAGCGATCCAGCCCTGCTCATTTACACCAGCGGCACCACCGGGCCGCCCAAGGGCGCGCTCATGCCGCACCGCGCGCTGCTCGGCAACCTGCCGGGCTTCACCTGTTCGCATGACGTGTTTCCGCAGCCTGGCGACGTGTTCTGGTCGCCGGCCGACTGGGCCTGGACGGGCGGGCTCATGGACGCGCTGCTGCCCACTCTGTACCACGGCTACCCGCTGGTCGGCCAGCAAGGCCGTTTCGACCCAGAGCGCGCCTTTGCCCTCATGCAAAAGCACCGGGTGCGCAGCACCTTCCTCTTCCCCACGGCGCTGAAAATGATGATGAAGGCCGTGCCGCGGCCGCTCGACCACTTCAACCTGGCCTTGCGCTCGGTCATGAGCGCGGGCGAAGCCGTGGGCGGCACGGTGTTCGAGTGGACGCGCGAAGCGCTGGGCGTCACCGTGAACGAAATGTTCGGCCAGACCGAAATCAACTACATCGTCGGCAATTCGCACACGCTGTGGCCGGCCAAGCCCGGCTCCATCGGACGTCCCTACCCCGGCCACCGCGTCGCGCTGCTCGACGACGAGGGCAACGAGGTTCCGGTGGGCGAGCCCGGCGACATCTCGGCGTGGGACGAGCATGACCCGGTGTTCTTCCTGGAATACTGGAAAAGGCCCGAGGCCACGCGCGACAAGTACAGCGGCCGCTGGTGCCGCACCGGCGACATGGCGGTGCGGGACGAGGAGGGGTACCTGTGGTACCGCGGCCGGTCCGACGACATGTTCAAAAGCGCGGGCTACCGCATCGGTCCCGCGGAGATCGAGAACTGCCTGGTCAAGCATCCGGCGGTAGCCAACGCCGCGGTGGTGCCCAGCCCGGACACGACCCGCGGCAACGTTGTGAAAGCATTCATTGTCTTGACGCCCGGCCATACGGCGTCTGAAGAACTGGCGGCCGCCATCCAAGAACACGTGCGCGCCCGGCTCGCGCCTTACGAATACCCCAAGCTGATCGAGTTCATCGACGCGCTGCCCATGACGACAACGGGGAAGGTGCAACGAAAAGTGCTCAAACAGCGAGAAGCAGAACGCGTAGCCGGCAAGTAGATGAATCAATCACGAGGCTTCCCGCTGCGCGGGAAGGGGAACAACTCCGCCACGTAGCAACGAAGTCCGAGGGTTTTAACTCTCTCCGCGAAGCGGGGAGCTTCGTATCAACCGATATACCTATTGCGGTTGCAAGTTGATAGCTTTGGCTACTGCGTTCCAAGCTGCAATATCCGCGTCATACACCTTCTTGAACTCGGCCGGCGTGGAGCCGATCAAATCGCTGTAGTTGGCCTCGGCGCGCTTCAGCGAGTCGGGTTGTTTCACGTAGTAGGCAACCTCGCCGTAAAGCTTGTCGATGATTGGCGCGGGCGTGCCGGTTCTCACGAAAACGCCCGTCCAGGCGAAGGGCCGGATCTTGTCGCCATAGCCCATTTCCGCCGTGGTCGGCACGTTGGGGAAGGCGGGATAGCGCTTCTCGGCCACCTGCAGCAGCGGCACGAAGGCGCCGTTGTCGAGATAGGGCTTGAACGGCCCGATGGTGCCGAGGATGAGCTGCACTTCGTTGCGCAGCGCGGCGGTCATGTAGTCGGTCTGGCCCTTGTAGGGGATTTCGGAAATGGGCAGGTTGCCGGCGGCGGCCTTCAGCCCTTCCATGGCCAGGGAAACCGAGCTGATGCCGAGGCTGGCGTAGTTGAGCTTGCCCGGGTTCTTGCGGGCCAGGTCCATGAACTCCTTCCAGTCCTTGGCGCCCACCTGCTTGGGCGCGACGATGAGGCTGGTGCCGTTGCTCAGCATGGACACGGGCGTGATGTCCTTGGTGTTGTCGAAGCCCAGGTTCTTCTGCACCAGGTGCAGCAGCGCTGAGCCCGCGCCCGAGATCAGTAGGGTGTAGCCGTCGGGCTGCGAGCGCGCCACCGCGCCGATGCCGATGGCACTGCCGGCGCCGGGACGGTTCTCGACGATCACCGGCTTCTTCAGGCGCCCTTCCATGGAGTTGGACAGGCCGCGCGCCTCGATGTCCTGCTGGCCGCCGGGCGGGAACGGCACCACGATGGTGATCTGCCGGGTGGGGTATTCCTGCGCCGGCGCGGAGGCCGCCAGCAGCGCGCCCGCGGCCAGCATCATGAGGGGAAGTGAACGGTGCATGGTCTCGCTCCTTGTGCAAGTTTTTTTTCCGACGCGGTATTTTGTCATGAAAGCCGCATGCGCGGCCTCGCCACCGTCTTGCCAAAATTAGAACTGACGCAGCGACAAATATCAGTTGATTGTCATTGGGCTTGGCGCGACACTTCCGGCATCGTAACGGCGCCCGGGGCGCCGCCCTGAGGAGAGACCATGAAATACCGGCGCATTTCGGCGGACTGCCACCTCGACCTCGGCTGGCTGCCGCACGACCTGTTCGTCTCGGAGGCGCCGGCCGCGCTCAAGGAGCGCATGCCGCACGTGGTGGAAAAACCCGACGGCCCGACCTGGACCACCAAGAGCGGCGCCTACCTCGGCCTGTCCAAGGCGGCCGGCGTGGTGGGCAGGAAGT
>DATNCF010000100.1:0-16773 GCA_035571675.1 Burkholderiales bacterium
GGTGTTCTCCAAAGCGGCACGGTCGCTGCGGATTTCCTGGTTGTCCTGCCGCAGTTCGGCGCGCTTGGCGTCAATGGCGGCCCGGTCGCCGCTGCGGAAGTCCGAGCGCAGGTCGCGAAGGTCGGCATTCCGCTCGATGTAATCCTGCTGCAGTTCCTGCCGCCGCGCGTTCAATTGCTGGCGCTCGTTGCGGAGCTCGTTCCGGTCAGACCGGATGTCGGCGAAATCGGACCGGATTTCACGCTGGTCCTGACGGATTTCAGCGAACGGGCTTTGATGGTTCTGCTGGCCATCGCCTTGTTGCCAGCCCTGCCACGAGCCGTTGCCGGTGCCGGAGGAGTTCGATGCGGGCGCCTGGTTGGCCGTCAGCGCGGCGCCGCCGCCGACTTGTGCATTGGTCTGCACCGTGTTGGTTTGCGCCGTGCCGGCTTGCGCACTGGTATCGGCGGCTGCCGCGGCGTTTCCGGAGGCCGTTGCGCCCGGTGCAGTATTGCCTGGCATGGCCGTTCCGGCGTAAAGCGTCTGCGCCGCGAAACTGGACGCACTGCCCAGGGCGAGCGCAATCAGGGTTCGTCGAAACATGTCGTTGCTCCTTCCAGTGTTGACGGATGCCGGCCCAAACCGGCAGGGAAGAATTTCCGCCCCGCGCATGGCGCCGGTCGCGTGTCACCTGCAACGGCCATGCCGCGGCCCGGGACCGCGCGCGAAATCAATGGCTTCTCGGATTTTGCCCGGGTGCAGAAAATGCAAACGTCGCCGTGCAGTGACGCGCCGCTCGCGTTCGGCGGGTAAAAAAGCGGTGTCGCCGCGCAATAAATGCAATCGTTTCTGTCTCAGAAAAGTGACAGCTTCGGCCAAGTGGTTTTACGCCGGGAACTTTGCGGGAACCAGGCTGACACAATGGAACTCGACACCCACGGTGGGGCACACATGCGCGGAGCAAAAAGACAATTCACATCAATGGTCAGGTCAATGAGCCGGCAATGGAGCGGGCCATCCGCTTTCACCATTTGCACCGCTTCGCTGGCCACCGCGGCGCTGATGGCCGGTTGCTCCAGCGCGCCGACCCAGCATGCCTACTTCAGGACCGACACGCCCTTCAGCAAGGTGGTGCAGGGCCCGGGTGACTCGGTGTGCTGGAGCGTGAAACGCGCTTTCCTCACCCAGGGCTACATGCTGGACCGCGGCGGGGATTCGGCCATCATGTCCGGCACCAAGGATGCGCAGATCGACGAGAAAAACAACGAGACGCTGCGCCTGCAGGCCACCTGCGTGGACAACCACAACGGCACCAGCACCGTGTTCACCACGGCCGAGCGCGAGTTGAACCGCCTGCAGCGCATCAAGACGTCGGTCTCGGCGGGCATCAGCTTTGCCACGGTCACCGTGCCCACCAGTTCCGAGGATGCCCTGCGGGTGGTGCGGCGGGAGACCATCCAGGATCCGAAGTTCTACGAGGGCTTCTACCAGCTGGTGCAGACCTATGCTTCCGAGGACGCCGCCGCCCAGACCAGGTTGCCCCGCCAGGACCGCGACGCCCGCCAGGACCGCGACCCGCGCGACCGCGATGACGGGACGCGCAGGCAGGACGAGGCGCGGCGCCAGTAGGCGAACGGGCGACCAAGCGGCCCGCATACCGCTTCAACTGTGACTTATTTCCTGGGTCGGCGCGGGTGGCGCGCCTAGCATCGAGTAGCTTCGCGCCAACGCATCAGGGAGAGTACGTGGAACACGGGTTCAAACCGGAACCGCGTGCGGTCTTGCCGCCCGCGGACATGGGGGTGACGTTCTTGTTGCCCCTGGCGGCGTGCCTGTTGCTCGGCGCGGCGACCGTGGTGGGCTGGATGCTGCTGCGCTGACGCGGCACGCGATTGCGAACGCCGGCCGCCAGGCCGCCCATGAACGCCGCTATCCGGACACAAAGCGCAAGGCGCCCCACTCAGTCCTGCAGCGCCCGCTCGTGCAGGAAGGCGGCATGCCGCGGCGCGCGCCGCGTCCTTGACCACTCCTCGAGCATGTCCCACTTGACCGCATCGAGGCGGCGCAATTGCGCCTCTTCTTCGGGATCGGGGCAGGCCAGCTCGATGCGGTGGCCGTTGGGGTCGAAGAAATAGATCGAGTGGAACAGGCCATGGTCGGTGACGCCCAGCACCTCCACGCCGTTGGCCTCGAGGTGCTCGCGGAAGGCCAGCAGTTCGGCGCGGTCCTTCACCCTGAACGCAATGTGCTGCACCCATTCCGGCGTGTTGGGATCGCGTCCCATGGGGGGCTGGGTGGGCAGCTCGAAAAAGGCCAGCACATTGCCCGCGCCCGCGTCCAGGAACACGTGCATGTACGGGTCGGGTGCCTTGGTGGAGGGCACGCGGTCCTCGGCGATGGCCAGCACGAAATCCATGTTGAGCATCTTCTGATACCAAAGCACGGTCTCCTTGGCATCGCGGCAACGGTACGCCACGTGATGGATGCGGTCGATTTTCATGATGGTTCAGCCTCCGCCGGCGCCTTCAGGGTGCCGCGCCGTATCTGGTCGCGCTCCATGGATTCGAACAGCGCCCGGAAGTTGCCCTCGCCGAAGCCGTCGTCCTTTTTGCGCTGGATGAACTCGAAAAACACCGGCCCGAGCAACGGCTGCGAAAAAATCTGCAGCAGCAGGCGTTTTTCCTCGTCCTTCGTCGAGCCGTCCAGCAGGATGCCGCGCGCCTGCAACTCGGGCACGGGCTCGCCGTGCCCGGGAAGGCGCTCCTCCAGCATCTGGTAGTAAATGTCGTTGGGCGGGGTCATCAGCGGCACGCCCGCCTGGCGCAAGCTGTCCACGGTGGCCAACAGGTCGTCGGTGAGCAACGCGATGTGCTGGATGCCCTCGCCGCTGAAGGCCATGAGGAATTCCTCCACCTGGCCTGCCTGGCCCGAGGATTCCTCGTTGAGCGGTATGCGGATCATGCCGTCGGGGGCGGTCATGGCCTTGGAGGTGAGCCCGGTGTATTCGCCCTTGATGTCGAAATAGCGGATTTCGCGGAAGTTGAACAGGCGCTCATAGAACTTCGCCCAGTAGCCCATGCGCCCGCGGTACACGTTGTGGGTGAGATGGTCGATCAGCATGAGGCCGTGGCCGCGCGGGCGGCGCGCGGCGCCATCGGCTGCGGCGAATTCGTCCAGGAACTCGAAGTCGATGTCGTAGATGGACTTGCCGTCCTCGAAGCGGTCGATGAGATAGAGCGCGGCGCCGCCGATGCCGCGGATGGCGGGCAGGCGCAACTCCATGGGGCCGGTGGGCATGTCCAGCGGCTGCGCGCCCAGTTCGAGCGCCCTGGCATAGGCCTTGTGCGAGTCGCGCACGCGAAAGGCCAGGCCGCAGGCCGAAGGGCCGTGCTCGGCGGCGAAATAGGCCGCCGCGCTTCTGGGCTCGCGGTTGACGATGAAGTTGATGTCGCCCTGGCGGTACAGCAGCACGTCCTTGGAGCGGTGGCGCGCCACCAGCGAAAAGCCCAGGCGCTCGAGCACCGGCTCCAGCACGTTGGGCGAGGGCGCGGCGAACTCCACGAACTCGAAGCCCGCCAGGCCCATGGGATTGTCGAACAGGTCGCTCATGGCCGCCTCCTTCCATCCGCTGCATACACCGTATGCCCGGCGCAGGGGTATGTCAAATGCGCCGCGCCTGCCCGTCGGACTATTTGGGACTATTGTGCGGCGCCCGGCCGCCTGGAGGGTTACACGCTATAGTTGCGATACGGCGAATTTCGCGGGGGGCGCATGAACCTGATCGAACTCTTCCGGGGCGAGGGCCACTTCCAAGCCCTGGCGGCCGGCCAACCGCTGTTTTTTGCCGGCCAGAGCGGCGACCAGATGTACGTGCTCATGGAGGGCCAGGCCGACATCCTGCTGGGCGACGACGTGGTGGAATCGGCCGGGCCCGGCGCCATCGTGGGCGAAATGGCGCTGGTGGACCGGGGGCCGCGCAGCGCCACCGTCATCGCCCGCACCGATTGCCGCCTGCTTCCCATCGACGCAGGCCGCTTCAGTGCTTTGATCCAGCAGACACCGGAATTCGCGCGCCACGTCATGCGGGTCATGGCCGATCGCATTCGCGCCATGAACGGCCGCAACGCCCAGCTCATGGAGCATATCCTGCGCTTCTGAGCCTGCTAGGGCAATTTGTCCAGGTCGATGTCGGCCACCGAGTCGAACACATAATCGGGTTGATAGGGGCGCAGGCGCAGTTGCTCGCGCGAGGTGAGTCCGGACAGCACCAGCACGGTTTTCATCTGCGCCTGCACGCCCACGTCGATGTCGGTGTCCAGGCTGTCGCCTATCATGAGCGCGCGCGTCGGCTCGATGCCGAACTGGCGCTCGGCCTGGCGGATCATCAGGTGGTTGGGCTTGCCCACCACGAAGGGCCTGCAGCCGGTGGCCTTTTCAATGGGGGCGGTCAGTGCGCCGCAGCCGGCCTTAACACCCGTTTCGGTCGGTGACAGCGCCTCGTCGCTCACGGTGACGAAGTTGGCGCCGCCCAGCACCAGCTTGATGGCGGCATTGATCTCGTCCTGCCCGTAGGCCCCGCCCGTGGCCACGATGACGAAGCGCGGCTTGCGGGTGGTGAACCTCGCCCCGGCGCGCTCCAGCTCCTCGCGCAGTGCGCGGCTGCCCACCAGGAAGACCGATGCATGCGGACTGTGGTCGCCGACGAACGCGGCCATGGCCTGGGCCGAGGTGTAGAAGCGCCCGGCCGGGATGTCCAGGCCGAGCTTGGCCAGGCGGCCGTGCAGTTCCGCGGGGCTGTGATCGGGCGAATTGGTCAGGAACAGGAAGTTGCGGCCGCTGGCCTTGAGGCGCGACAGAAAGCGGCGCGCCCCGGGGATGACTTTTTCGCCTCGGTGCAGGACCCCGTCCAGGTCGCTGACAATGGAAAAGCGGGTCGCGCCCGAGGCCTTGGCGGAACTCATGGCCGCTCCGCGCTCGCCTGCTTGCCCTCCTTCATGTCGAGCGCAAACTTCGCCGCCCCCGCGGCCACGGCGTGCTTGCCCAACGCCGCCACCTTGATCTTCAGGCCGGCGATGTTGCCGCGGCCGCCGTGCGTTTCGATGCCGGCCTTGATTTCCTTGCGCACCAAGTGCGGCAGCGCCTCCACCAGCCCGCCGCCCAGGATGACCGTGTCCGGATTGACGAAATCGACAATGTTGGACATGGCCGTGCCCACGATGCGGGCGCGCTCCTGCACCAGCGCCCTCACGGTTTTGTCGCCTTTCTTCACGGCCTCGGCCAACTGGCGGCTTTTGATCTTGGTGCCGTCGGTGCCGATTTTTTTCAGGTTCTGGGTGGCGAAATGGCGCGCGGCCAGCTTGGCGGCGTCGCCGGCAATGGCGCGCCGGCTGGCCACATTGTCCAGCACTTCCTTTTCCGGCGCTTGCGCCTTGGGTCCCATGACGTGCACCAGGTAGTTGCCGATATCGCCGGCGAAGCCCGTGGCGCCGTCATACAGCTTTCCGTCGATGATGAGCGCGGCCCCCAGGCCGGTGCCGATGAACACCGCGATGGCGTGGCGGGCGCGCCTCGCCGCACCCAGGCGGAATTCTCCATAGAGCCCGGCCTGCACGTCATTGATCATGTAAGTTCGGGCGTGCGCCATTTTTTCTATGCGCTGGCGCAGTGGATAACCTTCGAGGAAGGGAATGTTGACCGCCGCCGTGATCCGGCCCGACTTGGGATTGATGCGGCACGCCGAGCCCACGCCCACGCAGGCCAGCCGCAGGCCGCGCTTGCGGGCGACATTGCGCAGGGCCGCGATGCGCTCGGCCAGTTCCGCGCGGAACACGTCGCGGCCCTTGGGCACGCGGGTCTTGAACTTTTCCTCGGCGACGAGGTGGAAATCCCGGTCGTACAAACCCAGCAGCACCTTGGTCCCGCCGATGTCGATACCCAGCACGCACCCCTGTTTTTTCATTGACGCCCTTTCATGGCAACACTGCCATGGAAGCTCGCTTTCCCGCAGAGGAGAAAGCCGCATGGGCGCGCGGGAAAACGCCGACAGCGGCGCCTCAGCCCCCGGCCGGGAAGCGCACGTGCGGAAAGTGATGGAGTAGCGCAGGCCGGCCACCGCCGGAATGTGGTGCTGCCATCCCTGCCGGATCTCGCCCCGCATCAGGTAGGCGGAGCGCGGCGCGAGCTGGATTTCGAACAACGGCCTGCGCCGCGGGAGCCGTTCGGACTGGTAGGGCCGGAACTGCATGCGCGCCGTCCCGGCCAGCGAGATGCCGGCGACCACGCCGAAATGCGGGGCGTCGCTGTGCCAGCCGATGGGCGTGCCCGGCGCGTATTCGGTCACCAGGGCGTGAACGAAATCCGCCTCGTCGAGCCCGCACCATTGCGCCACGCGCTGCCGCAGCGGCAGGAGAAAGGGCGCGAACGGCCGGCGCTGCCCCGGCGCTGGCGAATCGCCGGCCCCGGCGTCCGCGCCGGCATAGTTGGGATCGTCGAATTCGCCAAAGCGCACCACGCGGCGGCGCGCCGTGTAATCCTGGTAGCGCGCGGCGGCAAAAGGCAGCGGGGCAATGTGGCCTAGCAACCGTGCTTCCTCAGCCGGAGTGAGAAAATCCGCCCGGTAGAGCAGGCCGTGAGGCAACGCTTCCTCGGCGAACAGCGTGCCCTGCACAGGGGAGGCGGAATGGCGCATGGGCTGAAAATAGCACGGCGGCGTGTCGATGAAGTCTTACACGCCTCGGCTCGTCGAAGCGCCTCCCCGCAATCAGGCTTTTACCGGCAGGCAGACGCGGCGGGACCCGTTAGGGTAGGCTATCTTCGCGCAGGAAGACGCCATGAACGACATTGCCCTGAAAGACCGAAAAGCTGCCGGCCCGGCCGAAAAAGCGCAGGACGAGCAGGCACCGCTGGGCTCGCATCCCTCATCCGAAGAACTGCTGGACGCGGCCGTGGAAGAGACTTTCCCGGCCAGCGACCCGCCGGCCATCGGCGCCGGCGTGCGCGCCGCAAAGAAGGAGCCCGATGAGGTTGTGCCGCAGCCATCGCAGGCGGGCAGCCGGGATCCCTTTCCGTGGCCGCGCGGGCCGCGGCGTTGATGCGTGCATTCTGATGGCATAGACTGATCGCATAGTCTGATCGAGTCACCTGATCGAATAACCTGATCGCATAACTACTGCGATGCCCGCCAACGCCACGCTCCGCCGTGCTTCCCGTCTTACGCCGGAGCAACTGGGTAATGCGCGCCGCACCAGGGCGAAGCTGCTGTTGCTGAGCGCAGGCATGTTCGCCTTCGGCTTTCTGTTCGCACTGCTGTGCCGCGAGCTCGGCAGGGTTTCGGGCAGCGAGAATCTGTTCCTCCCCGACCGCTACACGCCGGTCCGGCAGGTGGACCTGATGCGCAGCGTATCGGTGGAGTTCGATGCCGCCACCCAGAAGCTGGCGTGGAGTTTCCGCCCCGTCGAGGCCCGCATCGGCGTCCATCCCGGCGAGGTGCGACAGGTCATGTATGAAATCAGCAACACCCTCGACAGGCCGGTCACGGCCCAGGCCATCCCGGCGTATCTGCCGGCGGATGCGGAGCGCTATTTCAAGCGGCTGGAGTGTTTCTGCTTCCATCCTCAGACGCTCGCCCCGCACGAGACGCGCCGTGTGCCGGTGATCTTCGTCATCGACCCGGCGTTGCCCGCGAGCCTGGGCACCGTCACGCTGTCCTATACCTTCTTCGAAGTGGGCGGCGCTGAACCCATTCGGCCGGCGCAGCCCTGGCCGGTGGCGCGTCCGCGCTGGACCCGCGCTGAACCGGACACCACCCCTGGCCTGATCCGCTGGTAGACGTTCCCATGGCGACGCGGGGCCGCGCAGGCCGCAGCGCCTGCTGGATGCCCCGCGCGTGCTACTTGACGAACTCCGGCTCGGGCAGCCCGAGCATGGCCACGAACTGGCCCATGCCCTTGTAGTTGGCCACGGCCATGCCGAGCTCGACGAATTCCTCGGGCGTGAACACGCGCATCAGCTCGTCCCACAGCTCATCGGGCATGCCGTGGTGATCGTGCCACATCTGGTCGGCGTAGCGCACCGCCGCGCGCTCCTGCGGGCTGAGGCGGGCATCGTCGAAATGCCCCGTCATCACGGCCTGGGCCAGGCTCTCTTCCACAACCTGCTCGCCCGACCGGGCGAGATGGCGGCCTGTCATTCAATAGTGGCACTGGTTGAGCTGGGCGATGCGCAGCCGCGCGATCTCCTTGGTGCGCAGGGCAAGCTTGCCCTTGTAGTGCATCTGCGTGTAGTAGGCGAGGAATTTCTTGTACAGCTCGGGGGCGTGTCCGAGCTGGCGGGTCTCCACGGGATCGCCGCCGCGTTCCAGGCGCGCCTTCAGTTCCGGGTCGAGCTTGTCCAGGGCGATGCCCTGCATGCGGGGAATGGGGCAGGCCGCGCCCAGGGTGTTCACGTCGCCGGTTTCCACATTTTGGTCGTTCATCGTGCTCTCCAGGTTCCGCCCAAGACTAGCGCAGCTTCAGTCCTTTCGCCAGCATGCCGGCGATTTCATTATTTTGGCGCTGGGTGTCCTTACGCAGCGCGTCCACGCTGGTCGCGATGGGCAGCCAGCCCATGGCCTTGTAGCGCGCGAGCGCCTCGGGCTGGCGCGACATGTCGTTAAGGTCGGCATTGAGCCGGGTCACGATGTCCTGGGGTACGCTCGGCACGGTGTACATGCCCAGCCACAGCACGAAGTTGAAGTCGGGCAGGCCCACGCCGCTTTCGGCGATGGTGGGCACGTTGGGCGCGTCGGGATGGCGCGTGGGGCCCGAGTAGGCGAGCGCCTTGAGCCTGCCGAGCTTGACCTGCTGCATGACCTTGCTGTCGCCGAAATAGGCCTGCACGTCGTTGGCCAGCAGCGCGGCTTCGGCCGGCACGCCGCCCTTGTAGTTGACGTAGGTCCAGGACAGGCCGAGACGGTCGCGCATGCCCTCGAAGGGCGCCAGCGGCACGCTGGCCGTCCCGAGGTTGAGCTTGCCGGGATTGGCCTTCACCCAGGCGATGAATTCGGGAAAAGTGTTGACCGGCAGGCTGGGATTGGTCTGCAGGAACATGCCCGAGCCGGCGAAGATGCCGAAGGGCAGGATGTCCTTGGTGGAATCGAACGTGGTGTCCTTGTTGATCAGGCTTTCATAAGCCAGGCCGTTGGAGCCGGCGAGCAGGGTGTAGCCGTCGCCCGGCTGCTGGATGACGTAGGCCGCGCCGACGTTCTGCCCGGCCCCGGGACGGTTCTCGACGATGAAGGGCTGCTTGTACTTCTGCTCCAGGAAATTCGCGAACATGCGGCCGAAAGTATCGGTCGGTCCGCCCGGCGACAGCGGCACCACGATTTTCACCAAGTGCGAGGGATAGGCGCCTCCGGACTGGGCGGACGCCGCGGCGGAAACGCCCAGGGCAAGAAGCGCGGCAGACAGCGGAGCAAGCGATGCGGCGGCAAGCACCGTGCGCAGGGACCGGACCATTGCATTCCTCCTTTTCACGCGTGCGCTTAGTATGCTCCGAAGCGGTCGCGGCATTCAATGGGGCCTAGGTTCTGGGGCGTAGGTTCTTGAAAGCCAGGGACGGCGGGGGCATGGCCACATGAACTATGATGCGCAAAACAATCCCAGCGACTATCCGGGAGGCTTATGCCGTATCGCGTCATCCAGTGGTCCACCGGCGCCATGGGCAAGACCTGCCTACGCGCCGTCATCGACCATCCCGACCTGGAACTGGCGGGCGTGCTGGTGTACTCCGACGCCAAGGCCGGGCAGGACGCCGGCGAGATCGCGCGGCGCCCGCCCACGGGCGTGCTGGCCACGCGCAACGTCGAGGACATCCTCGCGCTCAAGGCCGACGTGGTGGTGCATGCCGGACTGCTGCAGCCGCCCTACGGTGCGCACGACGACGACATCGTGCGCCTCCTCGAATCGGGCAAGAACGTCATCAGCATCAACGGCTACAGCCATCCACGGCACTGGGGCGGCGCGCGGCTGGCGCGGCTCGAGGCCGCCTGCGCCAAGGGCGGCGTGTCGCTGATGGGCGCCGGCCTCAATCCCGGTACCATCGGCGAGAAGATCGCCGTCACCGCCACCAGCATGTGCTCGGAAGTGCAGCGCGTGCAGGTGGCGGAAGTGGTGGATTGCAGCATCATGCGCAATCCCGATTATGTGTTTCGCATCCTGGGTTTCGGCGCCGACCCCACGTCGGTCGATCCCAACGACCCAGCCTGGGGGCCTGCCTCGGCGCTGAACGGCATGTACGCCGAGGTGCTGGCGGCCATGGCGTCGCATCTGGGCTGGACGCTTGACGCTGTCGAGACCGAGCACGAGCTGGGGCCGGCGGCCGAAGAACTGGTGGTGTCGGCCGGCACCATCGCCAAGGGCAAGGTGAGCGCGCTGGTCTGGCGCTGGCATGGCGTGGTGGCCGGCCGCCGAGCACTCAGCATGAGCATCACCTGGACCATGAATCCCATCGCCGAGGGCACGCCGCTGTGGACGGTGCACATCGAGGGCTCGCCCGGCGTGCGCGTCGCGGTGCACCTCGAGCGGCCGGCCGACGCGAAGTTCAGGACCACCGCCGAGCAGCTCGGCCTGGCGGGCGCCGTGGTCAACGCCATTCCCGTGGTGTGCGCCGCGCCGCCGGGCGTGATCACCATGCCGGTGTCCACGCCCTTCCGGGCTTCGCCGGGGCGGACATAAAACATGGCCATGGCATTGGCATGACTCAGCAGCGCGAGGTCGCCATCGTGGGCGTGTGCGCCACGCGCCAGCAGCGCCGCTCGGGCCGCAGCGCGCTGTCGCTCATCACCGAGGCCACCGAGGGTGCGCTGGCCGACGCCGGCCTCGCCATGCGCGACGTGGACGGCTACGTGGCCTTCACCTTTCCCGGCGGCAACGGCCGCCAGGGCTCGTTCGACGGCAACATCGCCTACCAGTTCGGCCAGCCCTTCGGGCTGGTGGCGCAAATGTCCGGCGCCATGGCGGTGCTGATGGCGGCGGCCGCCATCCGCCAGGGCACGGCCAGCGTGGTGGTCATTCCCGCCGGCGGCTCGCAGAGCGTCCAGGCCGGGGAGACGGCGGACTACACCCGTCCCGCCTTCGAATTCACCGAGTGGACCGGCTCGATCACGCCGGCGCAGTTCGCGCTCATCGCGCAGCGCCACATGCACGAATACGGCAGCACGGTCGAGCAGTTCGCGCGCATCGCGGCCGAGATCCACAACCACGGCCACGTCAATCCCGAAGCGGTGATGTTCGGCAAGGGGCCGTGGACGCTTGAGCAGGTGCTGGCCGCGCGCATGATCGCCGAGCCCTTCACCCAGCCCATGTGCTCGCTGGTGAACGACGGTGCGAGCTGCATCGTGGTGACCAGCGCCGAGCGCGCCCGCGACTGCCGCCACCCGCCGGTGTGGGTGCTGGGCGGCGCCATGGAATACATGGGCAACAGCTATTACGAGGCGCCGTCGCTGGCGCTCATGGACAGCCGGCCGAGGATGATCGCGGGCTTCCAGCGCGCCGGCATACGCCACGACGACACCGACATCGTCATGTGCTACGACCATTTCGCGCACGCGCCCATCATGCAGATGGAGACGTTGGGCTTCTGCGAGCCGGGGGAGGGCGGAGACTACGCGCTGGAGGTCATGGGACTGGATGGCCGGCATCCGGTGTGCCCGGACGGCGGCAACCTGTCGTACAGCCACAACATGATCCCCTACAACTTCAAGCAGATCGAGATCGTGCGGCAGTTTCGCAACGACGTCCCGGATCTGTGCCCCGGCGCGGCCCAAGGCGTGCACACCTACGACCGCGCCATTTGCCGCAAGGTACGGGACCCGAAGCTGGCGGTGGCCTGCGGCCCGCAGACCGAGGGGCGGCATTCCTTCGTGCTGCTGGCCAAGGATTGAGCATGGCATCCACCATGGCAACTTCACCCGCCGAGGCTCGGCCGTTGCCCGTGCCTTCGCCGCTGACCCTGCCGTTCTGGGAAGGCACGCGCGCCCACAAGCTGCTGTTGCAGCGCTGCCGCAAGTGCGGGGCCTTCCGCTGGACGCCGCAGTATTTGTGCACGGGCTGCCACGCCGAGGCATACGACTGGACCGAGACCAGCGGCCGCGGCGTCATCTATGCCTTCACACGGGTGCAGCGTCCGGCGTCGCCGGCTTTCAAAGCGCCCTACGTGGTGGCGGTGGTGCGGCTGGAGGAAGGGCCGCTCATGCTGACCAACATCGTCGGCAGCGCGCCGGATGCGCTCGCCATCGGCGCGCCGGTGGAGGTGCGCTTCGAGAAGGCCAGCGAGGACATCACGCTCTACCTGTTTCAGCCGGTCGCACCAGTCAAGCCTTGAACGAAAACAAAAACGCCGCCCATGACGGCGGCGTTACCGGCTCCGGCTCCAGCGGTGCGGTCAGTTGAGCCTAATACCGCTTTCCTTCACCACCTTGCTGAGCGCATCGATGTCATCGCGCATGCGCTTTTCCACCACCTCGGGGGGCTGGTACTTGGGTTCGGGGAACTGCAGGGCCACTTTCTCCACCAGGTCGGGTTTGTCGAAGAAGGCGCGTACCGCCGCCGAGAGCTTGTCCACCACGGGTTTGGGCAGGCCGGCCGGGCCGGAGATGCTGCCCCAGGTGCTCATGGCGAGTTGCCCGTAGCCCTGTTCGGCGAGGCCGGGCGCTTCCGGGTAACGCGCCATTTTCACTCCGGAGGTGGACACGGCGCGCAGGCGGCCGACCTTGATGAACTCCACGTCGTTGGGAATGTTGCCGATGGCCACTGCCACGCGGCCGGCCATCACGTCGTTGCCCGCCGGTCCCAGGCCCTGATAGCCGATGTGTTCCCATTGCAGCCCCTGCGCCGCCCCGACGCGCGCGCCGAACAGGTGCCCGGTGCTGCCCGTGCCGGCGCTGGTGTAGTTGACCTTGCCGGGGTTGGCCTTGACCACCGCGATCAGGTCCTTGAGGCTGTGTACGTTGGACATGAGCGGAGCGTTGGGGTTGACCAGCACCACGAAAGCCGAGTCGTAAATGAAGGCGACGGGCGTGACATCCGCCGGGGAGAAGGTCTTGCCCGCCACCAGCACCGCCACCAGCGTGGTGCTGAGCAGCGGCCCAATGGTGTATCCATCCGGGGCCACGCGCTTGAGGTCATCGAAAGCAATCTGCCCGTTCGCCCCGGGCTTGTTCTGCACGATAATGGTCTGGCCCAGGCTGGGCGACATGCCTTCGGCGATCAACCGCGCGGCGATGTCGGTGGGGCCGCCCGCGGCGAAGCCCACCACCATGGTCACGGGCTTGTTGGGATAGCCCTGCGCGAACGCCGAAGCCGCTAAAACCGCGCTGCCCACCAGCGCCGCGAACTGACGAGTGAAACCCATTCCCTCCTCCTTCCGGTTATGTCTGCGGTTGCATATGGAGTGATGCCGGGTGAGACGCCACTGGCGCGCAGTCTAGCATCGCACCGGGCGGCTTGGGCCAGACGCGGCGCGCGGCTACAGGATCTTCTTTCGGGCGCGAATCAGCTCGAGCGCGCGCCGTCCGCGGCGGCGCAGCCAGCCCTCGCTGGTATGCAGCCGGCCCAGTGCCGTGGTGGCGAAATAGAAACGCGGTTTCAGGCCCTGCTGCACTGCGGCCTCCCGCCGCGAAACCCGCAGCAACAGCGAGGACCGCGCGTCGGCCCGGGCCGGCAGGGCGTCGGCCCTGGCGTTGAAGATTTCGAGCGCAAGGTCGGACACGCGGTTTTGCCGGTCGACGCTGCCGACCTTGACCACAGTCACGGGAAAAATGCTCTTGTTGACGATTTCGATAGCGTGGATCTGTCCGGCACCGCCGAGGCGCACCCTTATCCTCACCCGCTCCGACGCGGCGTATAGGCTGCGGACAAGGTTCACGATGCCCAACACGGCGCCGCCTATGGCGCAAACGGTGACGACCTCATCCTTGGTGATGACCATGCTTCCTCTCCCCGAACCGAGCCCAAAAGGAGGCGGCCCCGACGGCACTGTTCTTGTGTGGTTGGTTTGTAGACGGGAATGTACGCTTCTTCAGTGCCTTCGTACACGGCATGGAGCGTGACGCCGACAGACGGACGTTTTTTGCTGCGCCAGCATAGCGAAGCGATAGGAGGAAAGAATGAATCAGTCCGGTGGCGGGCGGGTGATTGGCGGCGCCGCCCTTGTGTTGGTGTTCACGGCGGGCTGCGCCGCGCAAGTGTGGCAGCGCCCGGGGGCGAGCGAGACCTTGACCCGTTCCGATCTCCAAGCCTGCCATAACCAGGCGGTGGTGAGGTCGTTCAACGATCCGGCCACCTACACCATTGCCGGCGGCGATCCGTTCTACCGCAACTGGGGCTTTCCTTCGAGCGAGCGGGAACTGGCCATCAACAACTACGCAAGCCAATGCATGAGGTCGCTCGGCTATGAGCTGGGGCCGCGGCAGCGATGAGAGGCGAGTAAGGAAACCGCATGAGCAAGACCGGCGTCAACCAGGAACGGAACAGGGCGGAACGGGCCAAGCGGCGCACGACCGACAAGCCGGACGAATCGCCGCAGGGCACTCATCCAGAGGGCAAGCCGGACGCCATGAAAGGCTTCCGCCCGGGGCCCGGCAACACCGGAAGCATGGACGGGACTGATGAGACAGGTCGGGGACAGGTGCAGCACAAAATTTAAGTCCGCCTGGAATAAGAAAAAACGGCCCCTTTGGAACTGCGGGGCCGTTATGTTTTCGCGTGAGCGTTCCGTCGGCGGTCAGGCGTGGGAATGCTGCCGGTTCAGATAATTGCGCACCTCCGCCGCCGAACTGCCCGCGAACTCGACAGCAGTGCGCAATTCCTCCTCGGAAACGCCCAGGGCCTGGCTCCAGTGCCTGACTTGGCTCTCGTCATCCACATCGATACGGTCCGGGTCATGCCGTTTGCTCTCACGTCCGAACATGGCGAACTCCTGGCGTTGGGAATGCTACATGCTGCGACTGCAGACGCCTGAAGTCTGTAGGAAACGAGGAACAGGTCACGCAGGCCGCGCTCACCCGTCGCGATTGAGCGACTGTCGAAGGGATCTTCGAGAAGAGAGTACCTGCCTCGTTTGTCGTCAGCGAAGAATGCTCAATATCAGAGCGCACGCCAGCAACACCATGGCAATGGTCATGCCGAGCCAATCGGCGTCCCAAGCGCTGTAGACGCGATGCAACCCCCGCTTTCGAGCCCGGGAGCTTCCCGGAAACTTTCTGACGTCGCCCATAGGCGACATTTGAGTCTCCTCAAGAAGCGAAAGCAATAGGCCGCCTGCCTGCGTGTATCGGTGTCCTATAAAACCGACAAGAGAGTGACTTCGGTGCCTCGTAGAGGAGAAGCGTCCGGGCGGGCTTGCACCGGTGGGACCTTAGGGGAGGGCGGGCCCTACAGCACCTTCGTTGTATATCCGACATGCGAAGAAGGTCGGTCGGTGGGATGCTGCAGGCATCGTTTGAACACTCAAGCTCCCTCGCAGGTCATCGGTCATGGTCCGGTCCTTCCTCAAGGTTGTTCCGAGGGCAGTGGCGCCGGGGAAGGGAACCGCAAGAGGCCTTTCAGACTACGGTCGACGCGCCGCCTTCCACTCTTGGAATGAAACAGCCCGACCCCCTCATCGAGTCGTGATCAAACCGCTGGAAAGGCCCCCGACGGTCTGCCGGATGGATCGTGTGTGGGAATCGACTGGTCTTGCTTGCTGATGGCGTCAGTCCGCACGGTGGCCGATGACGCTTGTGTCATGGGTAAGATCCTTAGCGTCGAACTCGTTGCCGCTCAGTCCGCTTTGCATCCAGGTCGTTGACTGCCGCCCCACGACGTAGATAGGCTGAGCAGTTGGCGGGGTCGAGGGGGTGGCTATAAAAAAAACCTTGAGCGAAGTCGCACCCCATCGAAGCGAGGCAATGCGCCTGCTCCACCGTTTCAACGCCCTCTGCGAGCACCTTTACGCCCAGACTGTGGCCCATGCTGACGATGGCCGAACAAATGGCCTGGTTGCTGTGGTCGTCAGGAAGGCCGAACACGAACGACTTGTCGATCTTCAGCCTGTTGATGGGAAACTGTTTGAGGTAGCTCAGGCTCGAATATCCCGTCCCGAAATCGTCGATCGCCAGCTTGACGCCGAGCTTCGCGAGCTCAACTAGCTTTTCACGCACTGCATCGGCACCGTCCATCACGATGCTCTCCGTGAGTTCCAGTTCGAGAAGCGGCGGGGCGAGGTCAGTTTTCTTGAGAACTTCCTCGACGATCTGGACGAACCTTGGTTGTCTGAACTGCGGCGCCGAGACGTTCACTGCAACGGGAACCGACAGCAAACCCTCTTTGCGCCACTGGACCGCCTGGCGGCAGGCTTCCTCCATGACCCATTCCCCGATTTGAAGAATGAGTCCACTCTCCTCGGCGATTGGAATGAACTCGTTGGGGGGAACCACCCCGCGCTCGGGACTCATCCAGCGGACCAGGGCCTCGAGGCCGATGACCTCCGTGGAATCAAGACCGACCTGCGGCTGGAATTGCAGGACAAATTGCCGATGGTGAACTGCCTGCCGCAAGGCTGCTTCGGTGTGCAACCGCATCTGCGCCCGGCGGTTCATGTCATCCGAGTAGAATTGGTACGTGTTACGCCCGGCTTCCTTGGCCGAGTACATGGCCGCGTCAGCGTTGCGCAGGAGGATTTCAGCCTCCTGGCCGTTTTCCGGATAACAGGCTATCCCAATGCTCGCCGTCACCAGCAATTCGAGGTCGGCGATCTTGAGCGGGCTTCCAAGGGAAC
>DATNCF010000101.1:0-2037 GCA_035571675.1 Burkholderiales bacterium
GGCTGGCGCGGGCTTGCTTCGGGTAGATTCCCGGTATGGGCACGGCAATGCTCTGCACGCCGTGGCTTGCCGCGGCCACCAGCACTTCACTTTCGAACGCGAAGCCAGTCTGGTGCAGATTGTCCAGCCGCACGCGGTGAAATAGCGCAGCCGGGTAGACCCTGAATCCCGACTGGCTGTCGGCGACCTTGTACCCGGTGGCCCACGACACCCCTATGCTGGCGCAGCGATTGGCGTAATATCGCCGTGCCGGAAACTGCGCGCGGTCGTGCAGGCGCGCGCCGATGATGATGTGTTTGGGATGATGGCGCGCTTGCCCCAGCAGCTGCGGAATGTCCTCTGGCCGGTGCTGCCCGTCGGCATCGAGGGTGACAAGGGCATGGGCTCCCTGTTCCAGCGCCCAGCGCATTCCTTCAAGAAGGCTTGCGCCCTTGCCGCGGTTGCGGCTGTGGCGAAGCAACGTGACGCCGAGGCCCTCCAACTGTCCAGTCGTGGCGTCGCGCGAGCCGTCGTCGATAACGATCAGCCAGCCCAGCCGGGGAACGGCCGACAGAACGCCCATGACCAAGGCGCGAATGGTCGCCGCCTCGTTGTAGGCGGGGATGATGACGGCCACGCCCGCTGCGTAATCCTCCGCGGAGGCATGATCCTCCCCTGCGGGCGGAGCCAGTTCCGGGGGAAGGTCGTTCATTGAGATGTAGCAGTTGCCATGGTTGCAGCGTTTGCAAGTCCGATGTTCTCGGCCCTTGTCACCATAGCATCCATCGCCACCACCATGGCACCATGGTCTGGTCGGAGGGGTCATGCACGCCGCGCCTCATTCCGGCCTGCTCAAGCGCCGCGGCGTCGACATAAAACGGAGGGTCAGCGATGGGAATGCCGGCGGCGCGGGCGGCGCGCACCAGCATGTCCAGATATTCTGCCATGTGCGCGGCGGTGTAGTCGTTGATGTCGTGAAAGGCCGCTATCACGGGTACCACGCCGTCCAATTCAGGCAGGCGCTTCTCGATCAGGCGCTGGCGCAAGTCCGCCATTTCGCTGGCCATATGCACGTAACGCCTGGGACTCGCGCGGTAACCCCGTTCCTTTCCGTCGTTGGCGCTGACGTCGGTGAGCAGCATGGTCAGCCCATGGCGGTCGTAGGCTGCCAAGGTGCGCTTGTCGAATGCCCAGTAGGGCGGGCGAATCAACCTGACCGCGATCCCCGGCAGCCTGGCCAAGTCGGTCATGCCATTCGCCAGTGACTGCTCCAGTTCGGCATCGCTTAGGCTTCGATGGCTGCGGTGCCCTGCGGCGCTGCCGTCGTGCAGTTGTACGAGGTGTCCCTCGGCACGCTCGCGTACCAGCAGGGCTTGGCCGGGCGCGGTGTCCCCGCCTCGAGACCGGGTCTGCACGAAGAACATCGCTTTAATGCCGTTTTGCACCGGGTTGGACGCCAGCGTGTCCAGAATGCTGGCGGTGGGATTGCCGACGGCCAGGCCGCTGGGGCCATCGTCGAAACTGAGCGCGAAGCGGATGGGCGGGCCGGCGATGAATTCCTTGGCCGGAACGAAATCGATTGCGCAGCCCGCCGGCGCGAGCGACGCCAACGCGAGGCAAACCCATGCGATCAAATGCAACAATGAACGCGGCCCGGCCGGAACCCGCCCCACCGTCAAGCCATTCCGCCGTTGACGCTGATGACCTGGCCGGAGATATAGCCGGCCGCCTCCGAGCACAAAAAGCCCACGGCAGCGGCGACTTCCTCGGGGCGGCCGGCACGGCCGGCCGGCACCAGTTGCCGGATGCGCTCGGGCGGGAACGCCTGCTCGATGCCGGGTGACTCGATGATCCCGGGCGCGACGGCGTTGACGGTGATGCCGCGCGAGGCGAGCTCCAACGCCAGCGCCTTGGTGGCGCCGTGCAGCCCGGCCTTGGCGGCGGCGTAGTTCACCTGGCCGCGGTTGCCCAGCAGCGCGGCCACCGAGCTGATGTTCACGATGCGGCCCCAGCGTGTCTGCACCATGGGCATGACCAGCGGCCGAGTCACGTTATAGA
>DATNCF010000102.1:0-6711 GCA_035571675.1 Burkholderiales bacterium
TGGGGTTGCGGGCCAACGGCGAGGAGTTTCCCATCGAGGCCTCGATATCCCAGCATGTCGAAGACGGGAAGAAGCTGTTCACCTTCATCCTGCGCGACGTGACGCTGCGGGTGCGCGCGCAGGAAGCCCTGCAGCGCTCGCGCGAGGAACTGCGCGAGATGTCGCTGGCCTCGAACTCGGTGCGCGAGCAGGAGAAAAGCCGCATCGCGCGGGAACTGCACGACGAACTCGGCCAGGCGCTGACCGCGCTCAAGCTGGACGTGGGATGGCTGCGCGAGCAACTGCCCGGCGCCTCCGCCCCCGTGGAAGCCAAGCTGCGATCCATGCAGGACCTGCTCGACACCACCGTGGCCGCCACGCGCCGCATCTCCACCGACCTGCGGCCGCTCATGCTGGACGACCTCGGCCTGGTGCCGGCCGCGGAATGGCTGGTGCAGAATTTCACCCGGCGCACCGGCATCGCCTGCACGCTGCAGGTGCTGCCCCCAGACCTCGACCTGGAAGACCCGGAAGCCACCACGCTGTACCGCATACTCCAGGAATCGCTCACCAACGTGGCCAAGCACGCCCACGCCACGAGTGTAGACGTGCGCATGGAACGCCTGAATGAGGAAATCTCGCTCCGGATCAGCGACAACGGCCGCGGCTTCACCGGGACCGAGGACCGCAAGCAGGGCTCCTATGGGCTGCTCGGGCTGCGCGAGCGCGTCTACCTGGTGGGCGGGAGGGTGGACATCGAAAGCATGCCCGGCGCCGGAACGCGGATAATCGCGGGCATTCCCATCACCAGGAAGTCGGTTCCGGAATGATCCGCGTTGTCGTCGCTGATGACCACACCATCGTCCGGGAGGGACTGAAGCAGCTCCTCCTGGCGGCGGGCGACATCGAGGTGGCGGGCGAGGCCAGCGACGGCCATGGCGTCATGGAGCTGGTGCGCGGCACGGAATTCGACGTGCTGCTGCTCGACATGTCGATGCCC
Source organism: Burkholderiales bacterium (assembly GCA_035571675.1). Classification (GTDB taxonomy): domain Bacteria; phylum Pseudomonadota; class Gammaproteobacteria; order Burkholderiales; family SG8-39; genus CAIYPG01. Next base: position 980 of record DATNCF010000102.1, read on the forward strand.
GGCAAGAGCGGCATCGAGCTGATCAAGCAGGTGCGCTCGGAAAAACCCAAGCTGCGCATGCTGGTGCTGTCCATGCACGAGGAGCACCAATACGCGGTGCGGGCCATCAAGTCGGGCGCCTCGGGCTACCTGACCAAGGAGAGCGCCTCCTCGCAGCTGGTGGCGGCGCTGCGCAAGGTGGCGGCGGGGGGCGCCTTCATCAGCGCCGAAGTGGCCCAGCAACTGGCTCTGTCCGCCATGCCCGACGCCGAAAAGCAGCCGCATGAATCCCTGTCCGACCGCGAGTTCCAGGTGTTCAGGCTGCTGGCGCTGGGCCGCACGGTGTCCGAGATCGCGCTGGAGCTGCATGTCTCCGCGAAGACCGTGAGCACGCACAAGGCGCGCCTGCAGGAAAAAATGGGCCTCGGCAGCCAGGCGGAAATGGTCCGCTATGCGCTGGCGCACAGGCTCATCGACCAGTAGCGGCCCGGGAAGGGTTCGTCCGGCCGGGGGCCGACTGCTAGCGCATCGCGACTTTTTTGAGGCCCTCCACGTCCAGGATGCGGATGTGCTTTTGCTGCACCTCGACGAGGCCCTCGTCCTGGAAGCGGGAAAATATCCGGCTCACGGTTTCGAGCTTCAGGCCGAGGTAGCTGCCGATCTCCTCACGGGTCATGCGCAGGTGGAACTCGGTCTGGGAATAGCCGCGCGCCTTGAAGCGTTGCGACAGGTTGAGCAGGAACGTGGCCATGCGCTCCTCGGCGCGCATGGCGCCCAGCAGCATCATCACGCCCTGGTCGCGCACCAGCTCGCGGCTCATGACCTTGTGGAACTGGCGCTGCAGCGGGCGCACTTCCAGCGACGCCTGCTCCAGGGCCGAGAACACGATGACGCAGACTTCCGAATCCTCGAGGGCCACGGCGCTGGCGCCGTGCTGGTCCGCCCCGATTCCGTCCATGCCCATCAAGTCCCCCGGCATGTGGAAGGACGTCACTTGTTCGCGCCCGCTCTCCATCAGGACGCTGCTTTTGAAGAAGCCGCTGCGCACGGCATAGAGGGACTTGAACGGGTCGCCGGCCTGATACAGCGCCTCGCCCCGCTTGATCCGCCGGCGTGTGTAGATGAGCTGGTCGATGCGGTCCAGGTCCGTCCCCGACATGCCGCAGGGCAGGCACAGCTCGCGCAGGCCGCAACTGGAGCAGTTGGTGGCGCAGCGCGCGGTGCCGGCGCTGCCGGCGTGCTGCGGGGCGGCCATCCGGGGGTGCGGGACGGACTTCAGCGGAATGGTGGTGGCGATGGCTTGTGCGTGCATGGTTGCTCCCTGTTTCAGTGCGGCCGTTTGCAAAGGCCGGAGACGATGTCGGCTGCGGTTTCAAAATGATGGGTCTTGTCCAGAAAATAGCTGGCGCCCAGTTGCACGCAGCGCTTTTGATACGCCGGCTCGGCGTGGTTGGTGAGCACGATGAAGACAATCCCCGGCTCCGCGGGATGAACGCCGCGCAGCACCTCCAGGCCCGAGCCGCCCTTGAGTCCCAGGTCGAGCAGGACCGCGTGGGGATGCGTGGCAAGGATGCCCTGGGTGGCCTCGGCCGGACTCTCCGCCTCGCCGACGATTTCAACGCCCTGGATGTGGCTCAGCCGGTCGGCCAGGCGGCGGCGCACGCTCTCGGTGTCGTCGACCAGGTAGACCTTCAGGTTGTGTGTGGCTGCGTTCATGGGACGAAGTATCGGCTTCGCCCCGGGCGCCGGACATCAGCGCAGGGAGGATTGGCGCCCTGGTCCTGGAACGGATTGCCTATGTAGGGAAGCGCCCGGCAGGGGTAGGGAAATCCCTACCCCCAGATGCGGGAGCAAGCGGGGCACACGCGGAACGCAGGCGGGACGCAGGCGGGCCGACGGAGGCTACAGATCAGGCGACCGCTTGGGGCACCCTGCCGGCCGGGTTGGCGGCGCGAGGGTGCAGCGATCGCGCTCATAGGGCGACAGCGACAGCAGGCAGGTCAGCGCGCTGGAACAGGCGCCCAGCAGCCACAGGAACAGGAAGCCCAGGGTGTAGGCCGCCAGGCGCGCGGGCGCCAGCCCCCAGGGCCAATCCATTTCGGCTGGATCGAACAGGGAAAACACCACGCCGACGCCCGGCACGGCCACGAGGAAAGCCGGCCACAGTATCCAGGCCAGGCGCTCTTTCATTTGGCGGCCTCGCCGGGCACGGGCTCGAGCTTCACGCTTTGCGCCTGTTGATCCCACTCGCCGACCAGGCGCCACCCCGCCGCCGGCGCTTCGAGGAGTATGTGCCAATGGCCCGCGGGCACATTCCCCACGGTTCCCTGCCAGCCGCCGGGTCCATCCGGCATGAGGTTGGTCTCGCGGTCGAGCCCGACCCGCGTCGGGTGCGCAAGTATGAGGTGCAGGACTTCCCGCCCGCTGGAACGACCGGCCGGATTGTCGAGCTTGACGTCGACATGGACGGCGCCGCCTTGCTCCGCCAAGCGGGCGGTGGCGGTCAGCCCCAGGGCGCGGGCGCGGGCGTCGCGCTCGAGCGCGCGGTTGATGGCCAGGCCTTCCTTGTAGTAGTTGTCGGCTACGAGGCCGTCGTTGCTGGAAATGGCAAGCCCCAGGGTGATGAAACTGGCTACCACCACGATGGCGGGACCGGCCATCACCAGCCAGGGCCAGGGTTCCTTGTACCAGGGCAGCGTTTGCGTGCTCATGGGCCTCTCCTCAACGTCAACGTCTCTTGGGGACGTAGAAACTGGACTTTTCGTGCAGAACGTAGGCGTCTTCGGCCGAGCCACCGGCCGGCACGGCGGTGATGACGAACTCGATGTGCTCCGCGCCGCTCTCGTCTTCCTCGGGCCTGGCGGCCACCCGGACCGGCACCGGCCGGGTGGTGGTGGGCGCCACTTCGAGGGTGGACGGCGTCTCGATGCGCAGGTCGCGCAACTCGTGGTCTCCGCGCACCGCGATGCTGACCTTCAGGGCGCGCTCGGAAGCATTCATGATCTGCAGCCGGTAGACGTTCTCCAGGCTGCCGTCTTCGGCGCGCCGCGCCAAGCCCGCGCGGTCGCGGATCACGTCCACTTTCACGGGCTGGCGCAGCGTGAGGGACGCGCCGGCCGCCACGACGACCAGCGCCAGGATGCCGCTGTACACCAGCACGCGCGGCCGCAGCACCCGCGCCAGCATCTGCCGCACATTCCAGCCGTGGGCCAAAGCGTTTTCGGTGGAGTAGCGGATCAGGCCCGGCGCGTAGTTCATTTTCTTCATGACCTGGTTGCAGCCGTCGATGCAGGCCGCGCAGCCGATGCACTCATATTGCAGCCCGTCGCGGATGTCGATGCCCGTCGGGCACACCTGCACGCAGATGCCGCAATCCACGCAGTCGCCCAGCCCCAGGCCGCGCGGATCGCTGGCGCGGCTGCGCCCGCCGCGCGGCTCGCCGCGCGCGCGGTCATAGGTGACGATGAGCGTGTCGGGGTCGAACATGGCGCTCTGGAAGCGCGCGTAGGGGCACATGTATTTGCACACCTGCTCGCGCATCCAGCCGGCGTTGCCGTAGGTCGCGAAGCCGTAGAACAGCAGCCAGAAGGATTCCCACGGCCCCAGGGTCAGCGCCACGACTTCGGCTGAGAGTTGGCGGATGGGCGTGAAATAGCCCACGAAGGTAAACCCCGTCCACAGCGACAGGCCTATCCACAGCGCGTGCTTGGCCGCCTTGAGGCGCAGGCGCCGCAGGCCGCGCTCCCTGTCCAGCCGCATGCGGGCCGTGCGGTCGCCCTCGATCCTGCGCTCGATCCACATGAAGATTTCGGTGTACACCGTCTGCGGGCAGGCATAGCCGCACCACAGCCGGCCGGCCACGGCCGTGAACAGGAACAGCGACAGGGCGGAGACCACCAGCAGGGCGGTCAGGTAGATGAAGTCCTGAGGCCAGAACACCAGCCCGAAGATGTAGAACTTGCGCGCCGCCAGGTCGAACAGCAACGCCTGGCGGCCGTTCCATTGCAGCCACGCCGTTCCATAAAAGGCAAGCTGGGTCAGGACGACCATGGTGATCCGCCAGCGGGCGAACCAGCCGGTCACCGCGCGCGGATAGATCTTGCGGCGAATCTCGTACAGCGCCTCGTCCGCCGGGCCGGCCGCTCCGCCGCCGCCGCCCCCGTGGGCGAACACCGCCTTGTGGAAAACCACCGGCTTCACGTCCAAGGCCGCGTCCCTCGCGCCCGGCCGATGTGTCGAACCGCCGCAGCCATCGAGCCGTTACTTTCCGGCGGGGTGCGACAGGCTGTACACGTACCCGGCCAGTACGTGCACCCGCGCCTCGCCGAGGCTGTCGCGGTGGGCCGGCATGACGCTTGAACGTCCCTTGGTGACCGTCTCGATCACCGTGGGCTCGTCGCCGGCAAACAGCCAGGTCTTGTCGGTGAGGTTGGGCGCCCCCAGCGCGGGGTTGCCGTGGCCGTCGGCCCCGTGGCAGGCCACGCAGTTGCGCGCGAACACTTCCCTGCCGCGCACCACGCGCAGGTCGTCCGCCGTCAATCCGGACAGGGAACGCACATAGTGGGCCACGTCCTTGGCCCCCTGCTCCCCAATGACCGGACCGAAGGGCGGCATCACGCCGTTGCGGCCGTCGAGGATGGTTTTCTCGATGCTGGCCGGATCGCCGCCGAACAGCCAATCCTTGTCGGTGAGGTTGGGAAAGCCGGCGCTGCCGCCCCCGTCGGAGGCGTGGCATTGCGCGCACTTGTTCAGGAACAGGCGCTGGCCCAACGCCAGGGCCTGGGGATCGGCGGCGAGCTGCTCGACGCTCAGCTTCGAGAACTTGTCGTACATGGGAGCGAGGTCGCGTTCGGCGGCGGCGCTCTCCTGCTCGTAGGCGCCGGTGGAGGTCCACTTCCATGCCCCGGCCCATGTCCCCAGCCCGGGGTAAAACCACAGATAGGCCACGCTGAACGCGATGGTGATGTAGAACAGCCACATCCACCAGCGCGGCAGCGGGTTGTTGTATTCCTCCAGGTCCCCGTCCCACACATGGCCGGTCTTGGCGGGGTCCGTGACGACGCGCCCCCGGCTCATGGCGGCCAACAGCACCGCGCACCCGGCAATGCTCGCCAGCGTGATGACGGCGATGTAAAAGCTCCAGAAGCTGCTGGTGAAGTCGCTCATGGCCGGCGTTCCTGATGGTTGTCGTCTTCCTCGAACGGCAGGCGCGCGGCCTCCTCGAAGCTTTGCCGGTTGGTGCCGCTGGCCGCCCAGGCCATGATGCCCACGAACACCACGAAGCTGACCACGGTGACGATTTCGCGCAGGGTGTTGATGTCCATGCCTACCTCTTTGCCTTGATGGAAGTGCCCAGCACCTGCAGGTACGCGATCAGCGCGTCCTGCTCGGTCTTGCCAGCCAGTTGATCGACCGCGCCGGCAATGTCCTCGTCGGTGTACGGATGGCCCAGGCCGCGCAGCACCCGCAGATGGGTGGCGATGTCGGGAACCTGCACCGGAGACTTCGCCAGCCAGGAATAAGCCGGCATGTTGGACTCCGGCACCAAGTCGCGCGGATTGTTGAGGTGAAGGCGGTGCCATTCGTCGCTGTAGCGGCCGCCCACGCGCGCCAGGTCCGGCCCGGTGCGCTTGCTGCCCCACTGGAACGGCCGGTCGTACACGAACTCGCCGGCCACCGAGTAGTGCCCATAGCGCTCGGTCTCGGCCCGGAACGGCCTGATCATCTGCGAGTGGCAGTTGTAGCAGCCCTCG
>DATNCF010000103.1:0-2640 GCA_035571675.1 Burkholderiales bacterium
CTGAGGTGGGCCTTTGCTTTTCCCAGTGCTTCCCGAACCTGGGCGCAACCGACCGTGGTGGGAGGCCGCATTTACGTTGGCAGCGCAAGCCGGAAGGTCTACTCGCTCGAGGCACAAACGGGATGCACTTACTGGACCTTCGACGCCGACGTGCCGGTACGCACGGCCATCACCGTAGGTAAACTCGGTGCGGGCTGGGCGGCCTATTTCGGCGATCAGCGCGCCAACGCTTATGCGGTGGACGCGCTGACCGGCAAGCTGCTATGGAAGACCCATGTGGACGATCACCCGGTGGCGATCATGACGGGCGCGCCTACGCTGGCGGCAGGGCGGCTGTATGTACCTTTGTCGTCGGGCGAAGAAGTGGCGGGCGCCAATCCCAAGTACGAGTGCTGCAAGTTTCGCGGCAGTCTGTCGGCGCTGGATGCCGCCACCGGCAAAGTCATCTGGAAGAGTTACACCATCGCGGAGGCTGCGCACCCGACGCGCAAAAACCAGCAGGAGGTGCAACTCTGGGGACCATCGGGCGCGGGAATCTGGTCTTCGCCGACGATCGATCTGAAGAGACGCGCGGTCTACGTGACCACGGGCGATAGCTATTCCGACCCGGCGGCTTCGACCTCCGACGCCTTCCTGGCCTTCGAGATGGACACGGGAAAACTGCTATGGTCGCGCCAGATGACCGCCAACGACGCGTTTACGGTCGACTGCGCATCGCCTGTCAAGACCAATTGTCCCGAAGCCAAAGGGCCGGATTTCGATTTCGGCTCATCCGCCATTCTGGTAGATCTGCCGGGCGGGAAGCGGGCGCTGATCGCGGGCCAGAAATCGGGGATGGTTCACGCGCTCGATCCGGATCAGCAGGGTGAAGTGCTCTGGCAGGTGCGCGCCGGCAAAGGCAGTGTGCTGGGCGGCGTGCAATGGGGCAGCGCGGTGGATGGCGAGAACGTGTACGTGGCGGTATCCGACCTGGCTTTTGCTCCGCAGCCCTCCACGGGACGCAACGGGTTGAACCCCAAGGCCGGCGGCGGCATGTTCGCCTTCAACGCGGCGACCGGAAAGCAGGTCTGGAATACGCCACCGCCCGGTTGCGGGGATCGAGCGGTGTGCAGCCCGGCGCAATCGGCGGCCGTTACGGCTATTCCGGGCGTGGTTTTCTCGGGCTCGCTGGACGGTCATCTGCGCGCGTATGCTACTGGCAGCGGCCGTGTCGTCTGGGACATGGACACGGCACGGGAATATCAGACGGTGAATGGCGTGAAGGGCAACGGCGGCTCGATTGGCGGACCGGGCCCGGTGGTAGTAGGCGGAATGCTGTTCACCAACTCGGGCTACGCGGTGTTCGGGGGCGCGCCCGGCAACGTGCTGCTGGCGTTTTCAGTGGAGTGAAGCTACTACCCTCCAGACAACAATTACTGCCGGGGTCCGCAAAAAGAACCCCGCTATGAGAATCAGCGCGATACGGGCAATTGACTGAAAGGTTATGCCGCCAGTATACCGAGGGTCATGACGTGGGCACTCGCCAAGATCCTCGGATGCCAGAAAGTCGCTCTTCTGTCCCCGTGGCCCTGTTTCCTGGACGCATCGAGACTCCGTGCGCGCCGTGGGTGCGACTAACGAAACACGACCTAATGCGGCTCCGCGGCGGCCTTCTCCTGGGCGCGAGTTCCTCTCAGTATGCCTTCCATGGAGTAATTGCCCTCGTGGCACGCGTACTCGTAGAGAGGCCCTGACGCCTTCGTCAGCGGTATTTCACCTTTCCAGACGCGCGTAAATGCCGTCGGATCGTCGACGGTGAATTCATAAATGATGGTGTTTTCGCCGGTACGTGTAAAGCGCTCGATCAGATGCAAATCTTTGTCGGAACCCCTGAGGTTCGTCTTGTCAGTAAAGTTTGTCGTGTCGACCACCAGTGTATTCCCCTCCCACCGGCCTCGCGAGTCTCCCAGCCACTGCCGGATATTTGCGGGAATGTGAGGACGCCCGTCCAGCGAGATGATGCGTATGTCATGAATCATCTCGACCAGAATCGCTACGTATCCCGGTCCTTGCAAAATCTGGTAGATGTTGTTGTAGGCAGTGGGAAGCATCGGCGGACCCGACGTGGGCCATACAAGGCATCGCACCACCGGGGCGAGGTCCTCCGGGCCTTCCGGCGGGCGCCTTGCTATCGCTGCGCGGGCGGTTGCTGCCTTCTGCGCGGCCGGGGTCAGGGCGGGAACCCGGCCGTCGGCAGGATCCACCACGATCGACGTTCGCCGCGTCGGTACGACTTTGGTGCCACGGTCGAACCAGAACTCGTTATAAGCCCCTCCCACGTCGGCGATGGGATCGGTGCTTCGGCGATCCCGATCGTTCGCCGCCACGACCTTCTTCTCATACTCGGCGGCTTCCTGTTCGGTGAAATATTCTTTGCCCGCGAGTTCGCGCGGCCGTTCAAACGGAGTAATGGTGGCGTTCGTCCAGATTCCCTGGATGTCCGGCTGACCCTCAGGCGTTCGCGGCGTGGTCCATTTTTTCGGCGCCGCCGCCCTGGATTGGGCGCCGGCGGGCGCGGCAAAAAATCCGGCCGCGAGGGCGAATGTTAGGGCCGCTGTCGGGGTGGGGGATCGATGCTTCATTCCAATACCTCGAGTACAT
>DATNCF010000104.1:0-4141 GCA_035571675.1 Burkholderiales bacterium
TCCTCGAGCAGACCGAGGCCGACTGGAACGGCGTGGTGGGCGTGAACCTCACCGGCGCCTGGCGCGTGGCCCAGGTGGTGGCGCGCCACATGCGCGACCATGGCCGGGGCGGCTCCATCATCAACATCAGTTCCATTCTCGGCGAGCGCGTCATGGCCCAGGTGTCTTCGTACTCGGCGTCCAAGGCCGGGCTCACGCACCTCACCCGTGCCATGGCGCTGGAACTGGCGCGCTTCAACATCCGCGTCAACGCGCTGCTGCCCGGCTACGTGCAGACGCCCCTCAACCGCGACTACTTCGCCACCGACACGGGGCAGGCCACCATCAAGCGCATTCCGCAGCGGCGGCTCGGCCTGGCCGAGGACCTGAAGGGCCCGCTGCTGCTGCTGGCGTCGGGCGAGTCCAGCCACATGACGGGCTCCACGGTCGTGGTGGACGGCGGCCACAGCATCAATTCGATGTAGCGCCAGGGAGCGAGCGCTATGGAGAACAGTATGATCGAGGCATTCCAAAAGGAGACAAAGTGGACGATCTGACCATGGGACCCAACGCGGGACCCAACGCCGACGAACTGGCGGCGCTGGCCGAAAGCATGGCCGACGTGCTGGCCGCCGAATGCGACCGGCGCAAGGTGCACGGCTTCATAGACGGCAAGAACGACCTGGAAGCGCAACTTTGGGCGCGCGCCAAGGAACTGGGCTGGTTCGCCGTGGGCCTGCCCGATTCGGCCGGCGGCATGGGCCTGGGCCTGCGCGGCCTGGCCGTGCTGCACCGTGAACTGGGCCGCCAGGCGGCGCCGGGGGCTTTCATTTCCACGCTGTCGGCGGCGCAGACCCTGGCCGAATTCAGCGATGCGGTGAAATTCCTGCCACGGCTGGCCGAAGGCCAGGTGGCGGTGTGCGTGCCCGCCACGCCCACCGAGCCCGGCAAGGGCCTGACGCTTTCCGGCGGCAAGGTCAGCGGCGGCGCCTCCGAGCTGCTGGGCACGCCCGGCGCGGGCCTGGCGCTGGTGGCGGTGCAGGACGGAGGAAGCACCGCCTGGGCGCTGATCGAAGTGGACGGCAAGGCGGCCAAGCTGTCCGAGCGCAAGCTGTGGGACCTGACGCGCCATTTCTGCACCCTCGAGTGCAATGGCGTGACGCCGGCGCTATTGGTGAAGGGGGCCGATGCTGCCAGGCTCGGCCGCACCCTGGCCACGCACATGGGCCTCGCCGTGTGCTTCGATTCCATCGGCGCGGCGGATTCCATCCTCAACCAGACCATGGACTACATGAAGGGCCGCACGCAGTTCGACAAGATCATCGCCTCGTTCCAGGCGCTGAAACACCGCGTGGCGCGCCTCAAGGTCGAGCTGGAGCTCGCGCGGCACGCCTCTTCGCAGGCGCTGCAGGCCGTGGAGACGGGCACGCCCGACTGCCAGGCCATCGTGGCCCTGTCCAAGGTGACGGTGAGCGAAGCCTTCGCGGCCATCGCCGGCGACTGCGTGCAACTGCACGGCGGCGTGGGGCACACCTGGGAGTTCGACTGCCACATCTTCCTCAAGCGCTCGCGCCTGAACGAAGCCCTGGTGGGCCAGAACGACAAGGAACTGGACTGGATGGCCGAGCGCATGGCCGAGGCCACCCGCGCCGGCCGTTCCATCCTGGAGCTGCCGCTGTGAGCGCCGCGGCAACCGCGCCAGGTACGCAACCCGTGAGCAAGGTCACCGACACCTCCATCCTCGACAAGCAGCACGACCTGCCGGCGTTCCGCGCCGCCATCCGCAAATGGCTGGAAAAGAACTGTCCCTCGGTGGAGGAGGTGGAGGACATGGAGGCCGCCGCCGGCATCGACTATCCCAAGTTCGAGAAATACCAGCGCGCGTGGGTGGCGAAACTGTCCACGGTGGGCCTGTCCATTCCGCACTGGCCGGTGGAATACGGCGGCGCGGGGCTGTCGCTCAAGCACCTCATCATCATCGCCGACGAGATGGCCAAGGCCGGCGCGCCGCAGCTCCACATGTACGTGATCTCGTTCAACCACATTCCGGCCACGCTGCTCGCCTGGGGCACCGAGGAGCAGAAACGCAAGTACCTGCCCGGCGTGGGCAACGGCACGCCGTGGTGCCAGGGCTTTTCCGAACCCGGCGCGGGTTCCGACCTGGCCTCGCTGCGCTGCAAGGCCGAGCGCGTGGGCAACGAGTACATCGTCAACGGGCAGAAGATCTGGTCGTCGCAGTCCAAGCACGCCGAGTACTGCATCCTGCTCACCCGCACCGATCCCAACGTGCGCAAGCACGCCGGCATCACCTACCTCATCATGAACATGAAGGCGCCCGGCGTGGAAGTGCGGCCGATCAAGCAGTCCACGGGCCGCGCCGAGTTCTCCGAGCTGTTCCTCACCAACGTGCGCATTCCGGTCGAGGACCGCGTCGGTGAGGAGAACAAGGGCTGGGCGGCGACACTCACCACGCTGGCGTCGGAGCGGGGGATACTCGCCTTCGAGGACGCCGAGCGCTTCCGCTACAAGATGGAGAAGTTCTACCAGCAGGCGCTGGCCGAGGATGCGCCGTGGCTCAAGGACGCCCAACGCCGGCGCGAGTTCATGCGCATGGTGTCGCGCATTCAGGCCGTGCGCGGCATGATCCGCGAGCTGCTGGAGCACAACCAGACCAATCCCGACGCGCCAACCATTGCTCCGTCGGTCATCAAGGTGGCCGAGACCTCGCTGGAGCAGGCCTTCTACGAGTGGCAGACGCGCATCAAGGGCAAGAAGGCGCTGTATGCGGAACCGGAGGCGGCGCGCGGCGAGGTGCCGGGCGACCCCATGGGCAGCTACGTGGATTCCTTCGGCCGCACCATTGCCGGAGGCACCAACGAGATTCAGCTCAACATCATTTCCGAGCGCGGGCTGGGAATGCCGAGGGGATAGCACACGGGTCATTCCCGTGTGCACCGGGCCGGTTCGCCGGCCCTTTTCTTTTCGGCAGCCTACAGCTTTGGAATGCGCAGGGTCTTGCTGATCATCAGCGTGCCCGATAGCGCGAACAGTAGCACCAGCGGGTGCAGGTCTGCTCCCGCCAGCGACCACACGCCGCCGTACAAATCATCGCCCAGGCGCTCGGCCGACGCCGCCAGCGCCAGCACGCCCACCAGCACCACGCTGGTGGGAATGGGCGTGCCTTCGAAGTAGGGCACCTTGTCGCTGCCCGCGGCGAGGCTCTCGGCCGTGACGTTGTAGCGCGCCAGGCGGCTCACCCCGCAGCACACGAAGTACACCAGCACCACGCAATCCCACGCGCCGCGCATGCCAGAGGCGTAGGCCAGCGCCGCCGGCGCCACGCCGAAAGAAATCACGTCCGCCAGCGAATCCAGCTCGCGCCCGAGCGTGCTGTGCTGGTGGCGCCAGCGCGCAATGCGCCCATCCAGCGCGTCGAACACCAGCGCGGCCGGCGCGAGGGCGGCGGCCAGGAAAAACAGCGGCCGGGACGAGGTCTCGGCGTAGCGCATGGCGCAGAAAATCGCCGCCACTCCGCAGGCGGCATTGGCCAGCGTGAAGAAATCCGCAAGATGCAGGCTGCGGATCATGGAGAAGTGTTTCTGCATCGAAGGCTGCCCGGCACCAGGAGTGCTCATGATGCCGGGCGGCGCGGTCAGCCTTGTTGAGGCCCGGTCAGAGCCCGATAGTTCAATCGGCTTAGCGCCGCCACCGGGGGCTGTTGACCTTCACCTCCCGCCGGCAGGCGGGAGACTCGTTAAAAAACTGCTTATAAGACTGCTTATTTTGCTATTACTCCGGTTCGTACTTCGCGATGCGCGCCGCTTGCGCCCAGTACGCATGCTCGGCCTTGATCGCGTCGTACTGCACCTTGGGCGGGCCGCCCGTGGGGCGCGCGCCCTGGTTGCGCAGGTAGTCCTGCGTGGCCTGGGTTTTCAGAGAGGCGTTGTAGGCCGCATTGAGGCGGTTGATGATCTCGACGGGGGTCTTGGCGGGCGCCCAGTAGGCCTGGGTGAAGGGCGCGAGCACCCCCGACAGGCCCGCTTCGGGCGCCGAGGGAATGTCCGGCTTCAAGGGATTGCGCTCGTTGTCGAGGGCGGCGAGGAACTTGATCTTGCCCGTGGAAAGCAGCGCTTCCAGCCCCACCTCGTTGGACACGTAGGCG
>DATNCF010000105.1:0-6171 GCA_035571675.1 Burkholderiales bacterium
GCAGCACGGTCTTCTTGCCGCCGATGACCAGCGTGTGCCCGGCGTTGTGACCGCCCTGGAAGCGCACCACGCCCTGGGCGTGGTCGGTCAGCCAGTCGACTATCTTGCCCTTGCCTTCGTCACCCCATTGGGTGCCGATGACAACGACGTTACGTGCGCTCATTTATCCATCCCCTTCACCTGCCACTTCCCTTTCACCAGAACCAGTTCCCGGTCGCAACCCAGCTCATCACGAACACTTTCATGCCCCGGCAGGTCGGGCACCACGATTTCTCCCTCGCCGCGCAGCTTCTCCACCAGCGCCGCGAGCGCCGCGTCCTCCACGCAGGGACTCAGTATCCCCGCTTTTTCAGCCGTCATGTCGGCCGGCACCAGGGCGGAAAAGTCGGTCAGGTCCAGCGAAAATCCCGTGGCCGGACGCGCCCGGCCAAAGGCCTCGCCCACCTTGTCATAGCGCCCGCCGAAGGCCACGGCCTTGGCGCGGCCCGCCACGTAGGCGGTGAACACGGCGCCGCTGTGATAGTGGTAGCCGCGCAGGTCGCCTAGGTCGATGCTCACCGGATAGGCCGCCTCGGCCGACAGCCGGCGCAGGTCGGCCAGGGCGGCGCGGATTTCGGGGAACTCCGGCAGCAGCGCCGCGGCGCGGTCCAGCACCTTGGGCTCGCCGTAAAGCTCGGGCAGGAGGCGCAGCGCGGCGCGCGAGCGCGCATCCAGAGGCTCGGTGCGCAGGGCCAGCTCGGCCGTGTCCTTGGCCTCGAGCGCGGCCTGCAGCGCCCATTCAGTCTCGCCTGCGATGCCGCCGTGGTTGCACAGGGCGCGGAACACCGCCACGTGGCCGATGTCGATGTGGGCGTCGCGGCGGCCGCAGGCGGCCAGCGACTTGGCCAGCAGTTGCTGGATTTCGAGGTCGCTCTCGATGCCGGAGTGGCCGTAGATCTCGGCGCCGATCTGCAGCGGCTCGCGCGTGGCGTCCTCGCCCCGCGGGCGCGTATGCAGCACGCTGCCGCAATAGCACAGCCGCGTCACGCCGCTGCGGTTGAGCAGGTGGGCGTCGATGCGCGCCACCTGCGGTGTAATGTCGGCGCGCACGCCCATCATGCGGCCTGAAAGCTGGTCGACCAGCTTGAAGGTGCGCAGGTCGAGGTCCTCGCCCGTGCCGGTGAGCAGCGACTCGACATATTCCAGGAGCGGCGGCATGACCAACTGGTAGCCGTGCACGCGGAACAGCTCCAGCAGGCGCGCGCGCAGGGCTTCCACCCGGCGCGCCTGGGGCGGCAGGATGTCCTGGATGTTCTCGGGCAATAACCAGTTACGCATGGCGTTCAGTCAATGCAGCGCGGACGCACGAACGGCGCTGTTTTTCAAAACCAGATCAATAGGATAGGTGAATCAGTGCGCCAGGTACAGCAGCGCGAGGCCGGCCATCGTGGCCGACAGGCCCATGCAGCGCAACTGGCTGTCGGACAGCGCGATGATGCGGCGGAAGGTCTCGCGCCAGGCGGACGGCGCGAGAAAGGGCAGGATGCCCTCGATCACCAGCATCAGCGCCATGGCCATGAGCAGGGCCGGGCCCATTTACTTGCCCGCCTTGCCCGAGCCCGATCCGGTGCCCGCGCCCCTGAAGTAGCGGAAGAATTCCGAATTGGGCTCGATCACCAGCACGTCGTTCTTGTTCTTGAAGCCGGCGCGGTAGGCCTCCAGGCTGCGGTAGAAGGCGTAGAACTCGGGGTTCTCGTTGAAGGCCTGGGCGTACACGGCCGCCGCCTTGCGGTCGCCCTCGCCCTTGATGCGCTGGGCGTCGCGGTAGGCCTCGGCGATGATGATTTCGCGCTCCTTGTCGGCTTGCGCGCGCACCTTCTCGCCGTCGGAGAAGCCCTGCGAGCGCAGCTCCGAGGCCACGCTCTTGCGCTCGGCGTCCATGCGCCGGTACACCGACTCGCTCACCTCCTGCGGCAGCTCCACGCGCTTCAGGCGCACGTCCACGATGTCCACGCCGATCTTGCGCGCGTCGTCCTGCACCTTGTCGCGCACCGCCTGCATGATGAGGTCGCGCCGGGCCGACACCACGTCGTGCATGGTGCGCTTGCCGATCTCGTCGAGCAGCGCGGCGTTGACGGTCTGCGCCAGGCGCCGCTGCGCCCGCACCTCGTCGCCCTGCACGCTGCGGTAGTACTGGCGCATGTCGGTGATGCGCCACTTGACGAAGGAATCCACCAGCAGGTTCTTCTTCTCCGAGGTGATGTAGCGCTCGGTGTCGGTCTCGCCCAGGGTGAGGATGCGGTTGTCGAAGTAGCGCACGTTCTGGATCAGCGGCCACTTGAAGTGCAGGCCCGGGGTCTCCACCACTTCCTTGATCTCGCCCAGCTGGAACACCAGGGCGCGCTCGCGCTGGTCCACGGTAAACATGGAGGCCGTGGCGGCCAGGATGATCACCACCAGCGCGATGGCCACGGGGATGAGGCGGCGGTTCATCAGCGGTCGGTCCGGTCACGGCCGCGCAGCGCGTCGCGCGAGCGCGAGCTCACGTCGGGCGCGGGCGCGGGCGAAGGCGCGCTGTCGGGAGTCGGCGCGGCGCGCGGCGTCGTCGAGCCCAGCGCGTCGGGCAGCGCCGTGGGCGAGGCCGCCCCGCTGCCCGACATCTGGATGATCTTGTCCAGCGGCAGGTACAGGAGCTGGCTGCCGGCGCGCGCGTCCACCAGCACCTTGGAGGTGGAGGCGAGGATCTGCTGCATGGTGTCCAGGTACAGGCGCTCGCGCGTGACCTGCGGCGCCTTGCTGTACTCGGCCAGGATGGACTTGAAGCGCGAGGCCTCGCCCTCGGCGTTGGCCACCACGCGCTGGCGGTAGCCGCTCGCCTCCTCGGTGAGCCGCGCCGCCGTGCCGCGCGCCTTGGGCACCACATCGTTGTAGTAGGCCTGGCCCTCGTTCTTCTGCCGCTCCAGGTCCTGCTTGGCGCGCACCGCGTCGTCGAACGAGGCCTGCACCTGCTCGGGCGGCTGGGCGTTTTGCATGGTGACCTTGCTGATGGCGATGCCGGACTTGTAGCGGTCAAGGATCTCCTGCATCAGCTTCTGCGAGGCCACCGCCACCTGCTCGCGGCCCTCGTACAGCACGTAATCCATGCGGTTCTTGCCCACCACCTCGCGGAAGGCCGTCTCGGCGGCCTGCAGCACCGTGTCCTCGGCCTTGCGGTTGTTGAACAGGTATTCCTGCGGGTCCTTGAGTATCCACTGCACCGCGAACTGGATGTCGATGATGTTCTCGTCGTCGGTGAGCATGAGCGACTCGCGCGGCATCTTGCTCTTCACGCTGTTGCGGTAGCCCACCTCCACCGTGCGCACGCCGGCGAGGTCGACGATTTCGTGGTTCTGGATGGGGTACGGGGCGCGCCAGCGCAGCCCGGGATTGGTGACTTCCGAGAACCGGCCGAAAGTGAGCACCACGCCGCGCTGGCCCTCGACCACGATGTAGAAACCGCTCGCCAGCCAGGCCGCGACGACCAGGATGGCCAGCAGCACCACGCCGCCGCCGATCTGGCGCAGGTTCGGCGGCTCCCCGGAGGGGGGCGGACCGTTGCTGCCCGGGCGTTTGCCCAGCATGGCATTCAGCCGCCGGGTGAAGTTGCGCCACATCTCGTCCAGGTCGGGAGGACGGTTGTCGCCGCCCCCACCGCTGCCGCCGCGCTTGCCCCACTGGGGATCGTTCAAAGCCATGACATCCGAGAAGCCCGAGGGCGAGGTCGCTGGGTGGAGATGAGGTTGGAGTGGTTGGGAACCGGCGCGGTCGGACCAGCGGCAACTACGCGCGGTATTCCGCCGGGGCGACCCCGTTGGAACGCGGCCGGGCGGCGGCAAATTCGGTCAAAGCCTGCCGCATTTCCTCCAGCCCTTCCCCTGTTTTCGCACTAAGACGAACGCGCGAAATCTTACCATATTCATCGCGTTCCACGCCTTTTTCCATGCTGGTTCTATCGATCTTGTTCCAGGCGAGGATTTGCGGAATGGCCCCGGCGCCGATTTCCTCGAGCACCTTGTTGACCTCGTCGATCTGCTCGTCGCGGACCGGGCTGGCGGCGTCCACCACGTGGATGAGGAGGTCGGCGTGGACGGTCTCCTCCAGGGTGGCGCGGAAGGCGTCGATCAGGGTGTGCGGCAGGTCGCGGATGAAGCCCACCGTGTCGGACACCACGATCTGCCCGGCGCCGTCCATGTACAGGCGCCGGCTGGTGGTGTCCAGGGTGGCGAAAAGCTGGTCGGCGGCATAGCTGCCGGCGTGGGTGAGGCGATTGAACAGCGTGGACTTGCCGGCGTTGGTGTAGCCCACCAGGGACACCGACAGCACCCCGCCGCGCGTGCGCGAGCGGCGTTGCACGTCGCGCTGCTTTTTCAGGCGGGCGAGATTGTCCTTCAGCAGCTTGACCCGCTTGCCGATCAGGCGGCGGTCGATTTCCAACTGGGTCTCGCCCATGCCGCCGAGGAAGCCGGTGCCGCCGCGCTGGCGCTCGAGGTGGGTCCAGCCCCGGATCAGGCGGGTGGAGGCGCGCTCCAACTGCGCCAGTTCCACCTGCAGCTTGCCCTCGTGGCTTTTGGCGCGCTGGGCGAAGATGTCGATGATGAGGGTGGCCCTGTCCACCACCCGCACGCGCAGTTCCTTTTCCAGGTTGCGTTCCTGGGCGGGCGACAGCTCGTGGTTGAAAATAACCAGCTCGGCCTGCTCGCGCTCGGCCATTTCGCGGATTTCATCCACCTTGCCGGAGCCCGCGAACAGCGCCGGATCGGGTTTGGCGCGCTTGCCGCGCACCGCCAGACCGGGAATCACGCCGGCGCTTTGCGCCAAAAGGCCCAGTTCCTCCAGGCTTTCCTCGAATCCGCTCTGGCCGAAATCCAGGCCGACCAGGATGGCGCGCTCGGCGACGGGGCGCCGCTCGATGCGGTTGTCTACCATGAGGCCGGCCCGCGGCGGGGGCGAAGGTCAGTGATGCTCAATACGAACCAGCGGCGGAACCGGCAGCCTTGTCTGAATCCGGCCTGACTCAGTCGTTGCCGTGGTCGAGGGCGAAGTTGACGGCGCGCGAGGGAACCACGGTGGAGATGGCATGCTTGTAGACCATCTGGGTCACGGTGTTCTTCAGCAGCACCACATACTGATCGAAGGACTCGATCTGCCCCTGCAGCTTGATGCCGTTGACCAGGTAGATCGATACCGGGACGTGCTCCTTGCGCAAGGTGTTCAGGAATGGGTCTTGTAATAGTTGTCCCTTATTGCTCATGCGAGCCCCCGTGTTCTTATTCAGGTCACTACTGTAATCGATTTTTTGCTGCGCCGCCAAATTCGGGGCGTTTCCAGCGCTGGGCTCCCGCCAAAATAGGCGTTCCCGCCGCGAGTTCCTGCGCGTTTGCACACTTTAATTCGACACTGTTGCGCGGCCAAGGGTTCCGCCCCCCTCAAACCCTGGTCCGTACGTAGGGGTTCCGCCCGGTCTTGAATTCGATGCGCAGCGGGGTGCCTTCCAGGCCGAAAGCGGTGCGGAACACGCCCTCCAGGTAGCGCTTGTAGCTGTCGGGAATGGCGTCCAGGGCGCTGCCGTGGATCACCACCACCGGCGGATTGCGCCCGCCCTGATGCGCGTAGCGCAGCTTGGGCCGCCCGCCGCCTTCGCGCGGCGGCGCCTGCTTGGCCACGGCGGCGATCAGGGTGCGGGTAAGCTGCGGCGTGGACAGTTTCACCATGGCCGCGCGGTAGGCAGTGTCCACCGAGGCCATGAGCGGCTTGAGGCCCTGCCCGTTTTTCGCCGACATGTAGTGGAAGGCCGAAAAGGACAGGAAACGCAGCTTGCGCGCGATGGCGCGCTTCACCATGTCGCGCTCGTACTCGTCGGTGCCGTCCCACTTGTTGACCGCCACCACCAGCGCGCGGCCGCGCTCCAGGATGAAGCCGGCGAGGTGGGCGTCCTGCTCGGAAATGTCCTCGTGCGCGTCCAGCACCAGGATGGCGACGTTGCACTCGTCGATGGACTGCAGGGTCTTCACCACCGAGAATTTCTCCACCGCCTCGAACACCCGGCCCTTGCGCCGCACGCCGGCGGTGTCGATGAGGGTGTAGCGCCGGCCGGCGAACTCGAAGTCGACGTGGATGCTGTCGCGCGTGGTGCCGGGTTGGTCGAAGGCGATG
>DATNCF010000106.1:0-2806 GCA_035571675.1 Burkholderiales bacterium
CTGCGCCAGATGTACATGCATTGCGAAATCCTGTCCTGCGTCATCGCACCCACCGCGGCGGCCACGCTGCCGCGCCGCGCGGTCACCTTTGAAGACGTTGTCTCGCTGATCAGCAAATAGCCGCGGCCAATAACCGCGGTAATAACTTCGGCAACTTGCACTGCCTTCACAGGCACAGGAAGCCGCTCGACAGCAGTTCCTCCAGCAAAGCTTCGTAGTCCTTCGCGCCGCGGCTCTCCGGCGCATGCCGGAAAATATCCCGGCCCCGCGCAGGGCTCTCCGACACCGACACATTCTCCGCGATGCGCGTGCGGCACAACTCGTCGCCGAAGCGTTCGGTCAGTTGCGCCGCGATGTCGTGCGACATTTTGCGGCGCCCGTCGAAGCGCGTGAGCAGGTAGCGCCGCGGGACGCGCGCTTTCAGGACGTGCTCCAGCGCGCGCAGGGTGTTATCGAGCTGCACCGCCCCGCGCAGCGCCAGGAAATCCGTGGAAATGGGAATGAGCACCCGCTCGGACGCGAAGATGCCCGACAGCGACAGCACGCCCAGCATAGGGCAGCAATCGATCAGGATGGGTCGCTGGTCCTGGGCTTCCGCCGCCCCTGCCGCAGAGTCCGCCAGGTACGCCGCGTCCAAGCCCTCGCGCAGCTTGTTGAGGATGTGCGGGCCCTTGCCGAACAGCGTGTCGACCTTGAGCAGCTCGGAATGGGCCGGCAGCAAATCCGCGGCGCCCTCCCCCAGCGCCACGGGGCGGGACAGCGCGCGCAGCGGCCTGGACTCGTTGTAGAAGGTGAACAGGCTCGCGGCGCCGTTCACTTCGGGCGCCAGAATGGACGTGAGGTGCGCCTGCGCGTCGAGGTCCACCATCACCGGCGCCACCTTGCGGCGGGTGATGGCGGCGCCCAGATTGAGCACGGTGGTGGTCTTGCCCACCCCGCCCTTCTGGTTGAACACGGTCAAACGCTGCAACTCGTCTCCCCGACGACCTGGTTGCAACCCCTTTGAACCACCACCGCCCCGACCGTTGTTTGTTATGGCGAATATGCTAAGATGTTGCCGCAATTCGCTTTTTCTCGCGGCCCACGTAGTTGCCGCGTAGCTGCCGTCTTGTACAGCAGGGCGATTGCATTATTGCACATGGCGACGGGTTCTCCCTGTCGCCTTTTGTTTTCCGCTTCAAGAACATGGGGGCGGCATGACCTCCTCATTGATGAATACCTACGCGCGCCAGGACGTGGCGTTCACACACGGGCAGGGCGTCTGGATGTGGGACCAGGCCGGCCGGCGCTACCTGGACGCCCTGTCGGGCATCGCCGTCAACACGCTGGGGCACGCGCATCCGCAACTGGTGCGGGCCATTGCAGACCAAGCCGCGCGGCTCATCCACACTTCCAACCTGTACCGGGTAACCGAGCAGGAAAGGCTGGCGGACAAGCTCACGGCCATCAGCGGCATGGACAACGTGTTCTTCTGCAACTCGGGCTGCGAGGCCAACGAGGCCGCCATCAAGATCGCGCGCCTGTTCGGCCATCACCGCGGCGTCGAGAATCCCGCCATCGTGGTGATGGAGAACGCCTTCCACGGCCGCACCCTGGCCACGCTGTCGGCCACGGGCAACCGCAAGGTGCAGGCCGGCTTCGAACCGCTGGTGTCGGGCTTCATCCGCGTGCCCTTCAACGACCTGGAGGCGGTGCGGCAGGTGGCGGCGCGCAACCGCAACGTGGTGGCCGTGCTGCTGGAGCCCATCCAGGGCGAGGGCGGCATCAACATCGGCGCCATGGAATACCTGCGCGGGCTGCGCGAGCTGTGCAACCGCGAGCAGTGGCTGCTCATGCTGGACGAGGTGCAGTGCGGCATGGGCCGCACCGGCCAGTGGTTCGTTTACCAGCACGCAGCAGTCAAACCCGACGTGCTCACCCTGGCCAAGGGCCTGGGCGGCGGCGTGCCCATCGGCGCCTGCCTGGCCTCGGGCACGGCGGCGCAGACCTTCAAGGCCGGCAACCACGGCTCGACCTTCGGCGGCAATCCGCTCGCCTCCGCGGCGGCGCTCGCCACCCTGGAAGCGGTGGAGAACGAAGGCCTGATGGCCAACGCCGAGCGCATGGGCGCGCTGATCCGCGAGGAGCTGGGCACGCTGCTTGCAGGCGTGGCCAGCGTCACCGACATCCGCGGCCGCGGCCTGATGATCGGCGTGCAGGTGGATCGGCCATGCTCCGATCTGGTGGCCCTGGCGCGCGACGCGGGCGTGCTCATGAACGTCACCGCCGAAAACGTGGTGCGCCTGCTGCCCGCGCTCATCATCAACGAGGCCGAGTCGCGCGAGCTGGTGCGAATCCTCGCCGGCGTGATCCGCGATTTCCTGGCCCGCCCGGCCAGGGATTCCGCGGCCGCATGAAAAGAACGCGAGCACGATAACGTCGCGGTCGGGCAGCCCCAGGGCGGCCGGGCCGCCGTGAGGTTTTCCATGGCAGCTGCTACGAACATTCGCCACTTCCTCGGGGGAGTCGAACAAGGGGATACCTCCCCTTGTATATCCCCTATGACAGAGGCCCTCTATCAGCGGTGGCGTTCATGAGCATCCGTCATTTTCTTCAGTTCAACGATTTCTCCCGCGAGGAGCACGAGCACCTTTTCGCGCGCGCGCGCTGGATCAAGGAGCGCTTCAAGAAATACGAGCGCTACTGGCCGCTGGAAGACCGCACCCTGGTGATGATTTTCGAGAAGCAGTCGACGCGCACGCGGCTGTCTTTCGAGGCCGGCATGCACCAGCTCGGCGGCGCGGCCATCTACCTCTTCACGCGCGAC
>DATNCF010000107.1:0-13898 GCA_035571675.1 Burkholderiales bacterium
GTGGAAGGAGCCGAGAAGCTGCTCAAACTGACCTTGGACCTCGGGTCCCTCGGTACTCGCCAGGTCTTCGCTGGAATAAAGTCGGCCTACGATCCGTCAAAACTCGAAGGCCGCTTGACCGTCATGGTCGCCAACCTCGCCCCCCGCAAGATGAAATTCGGCCTGTCCGAGGGCATGGTGCTCGCCGCGAGCGGCGACGAGGCGCCCGGCCTCTTCATTCTCTCCCCCGACTCGGGCGCGCTGCCCGGGATGCGCATCAAGTGATCCGCGTGGACGCGCGCTCGTCCTGCCTCAATATTTACCGCCTGCAGCGCGCGGCGCCTTTTCCCATGTCGCGCCGCCGTCGCTTCATCGCCAGGTTGCACCACTCCGGCCCGCCCGCCTGATTGCGCACGGCGCGGCGGCGACTGCCGCCGCGAAACGCAGCGAAATCACCGAGGGCCTCATGAGCTGGTTCCCTTTCAGTTTTCGTCCCCGCCTCGTGGACAGCCTGGCGGGCTACAGCGGCGGGCGCTTCCTCGCCGATCTCGGCGCGGGCCTCACCGTCGGCCTGGTGGCGCTGCCGCTGGCCATGGCCTTTGCCGTTGCCAGCGGCGCCAAGCCCGAAGCGGGCATTTTCACCGCCATCATCGCCGGCTTCATCGTCGCCGCCCTGGGCGGCTCGCGGGTGCAGATCGGCGGGCCGGCCGGCGCCTTCATCGTCATCATCTACGGCATCATCCAGAATTACGGGCTGGCCAACCTGTTCATCTCCACCATGATGGCGGGTGTGCTGCTGTTCGCCATGGGCCTGACCGGCCTGGGGTCGCTCATCCGCTTCATTCCCATCGCCATCGTCATCGGCTTCACCAATGGCATCGCGGTGACCATCGCCCTGTCGCAGCTCCGGGATTTCTTCGGCCTGCGCATCGAGCACATGCCTGCCGACTTCTTTTCTCAGGTGAGCGCCATCGCGCACAACGCCGGCAGCGTGAATGTCACCGCACTGGCGCTGGGCTGCGCGACGCTGGCGGTCATCCTGGCCTGGCCGCGGCTCATGGACGCGCTGGGATGGCACGAACTGCCCGCCCAGCATGTCCCGGGGGCCGAGGCGCCCATGGGCACGCCCACCAGCCGCATGGCCTTCATGGCCCGGTTGCCGGGCACCATCGTGGCGCTCGCCCTCGCCACCGTGGTGGTGGTGTTGTTCGACTTCCCCGTGGAAACCATCGGCACGCGCTTCGGCGGCATTCCGCACGGGCTGCCGGTCCCGGCCCTTCCCACCTTCGACTGGCCCAGCCTGCGCGGCCTCGTCGCGCCCACGGTCACCATTGCGCTGCTCGGCGCCATCGAATCGCTGCTGTGCGCGCGCGTGGCCGACGGCATGATCGGCGACCGCCACGACCCCAACCAGGAGCTCATGGCCCAGGGCGTGGCCAATTTCGTGTCGCCGCTGTTCGGCGGGCTGCCCGCCACCGGCACCATTGCGCGCACCACCACCAACGTGCGCGCGGGGGCGACCTCGCCGGTGGCCGGCATGGTGCACGCGGTCACGCTGCTCGCCATCGTGCTCATCGCGGCGCCGCTGGCGCGCAACATTCCGCTGGCGGCGCTGGCGGCCATCCTGCTGTTCGTGGCCTGGAACATGGGCGAGTGGCGCGAGTTCGCCCGCCTGTCGCGCTTCAGCCTGAACTACCGCATCATCATGCTGGCCACTTTCGCGCTGACGGTGATTTTCGATCTCAGCACGGCCGTGGAGGTGGGGTTGGTCCTGGCGGCGTTGTTTTTCATCTACCGCGTGTCCGGCCTCACGCGGCTGGAGCCGATCCAGATGCCCGCCGCGGGACCGGATGCAGCTGCCAACGCCCACATTGCGGCCTACAAGCTGTTCGGTTCGCTGTTTTTCGGGGCGGTGGGCAAACTGGAAGCGCTGCTTGACCACAGCCGGGAAAACATCGAGGTCGTGATCCTGGAAATGCACCAGGTCATCAACATCGACACCACGGGGCTGGACGCCGTCGAAAACCTGCACCGGGTGCTGCGCGAAGAAGGCCGGCACCTGGTGCTGGCGGCGCTCAATCCGCAGCCGCTGTCGTTGATCCGCCGCTCCGGCTTCATCCAGTCCCTCGGTGAGGACAACATCGCCGCCGACCTGCCGGCCGCCGTGGCGCGCGCCCGCACCCTGGCCCGGAAAGGCGAGGCAGCGGAAAAAGCGGCGGACGAAGTGCCGAACCAAGGGCCGGAGGGCTCGGAAAGCGGGGGCTGATAAAATCCGCTCATGAATGGGGATATTCTTCCGCTGCGCTTTGTCGCCTGGTTTTTCACCATCGTACCGCTGGTGGCCGTTACCGCCGGCGCGCTGCTGCTGCGCCTGCTGCAGAAACAGGGCCGCCTGTCCGAGCGCTACCTCAAGAACTACAGCGTGTGGAACGACATCGCCCTGCTGTTCATCTGGGGCATGGGCTTTCTCGGCGGGCTGGGCACGCTGAACCGCAAGCCTTGGGGCGTGACCACTTTGGAGTATTTCTGCTGGGTGATGATCGTGCTCACCGTGGTCACGTCCCTCACGCGCCTGAAAATGCTGCGCGAGGAGCACGCCCGCGCGCGCCACACCCAGCCCATGCGCTGGGGCGCCGCCATCGCCGCGGCCATGATCGCCGTCGCCCCCATCGTCATGTTCCTCGGCGCGGCCATCTCCACGCTGCACGGCGACGACGCGCAGGCCATCAAGTAATGGCCACGCACCTGCTCATCACCGGCACGGTGCAGGGCGTGGGCTTTCGCGAATACATGCGCCGCGAAGCCGAGGTTTTAGGGGTGGCCGGGTGGGTGAGGAACCGGCGCGATGGATCGGTGGAGGCGCTGGTGCAGGGCGATCCCGATGCCGTGCGCAAGGTCATCGAATGGGCGCATCATGGGCCGCGCTCGGCGCGAGTGTCGGGTGTGAAGGCGGTGGGCGTCGACGACATCGAGGTAGCCCGGTTCGAAATCCAGCCCACCGTGTGAACGCAAACACCCGATGGACAACCTGATCCCGCGACGCGCTACTCTTGTCGGCCCCTGTCAGGGATAGACGATGTGCACGTTCTCGGGCTTCAGCCACTCGCGCAGCGACTTCAGCAAATCCTCGTCCAGGTTGACCCGCCACCCGTCGCCGAGCTTCACTTCCACGGTGGCGTCGCCGTTCTGGTAGCACACGGCCACCGGGCAGGGGCCGTTGCGGTGCGGGGCCAGCAGCTGCTTGAGCTTGCCCGCGGCCGCGGCGCCCGCGCGTGAGGCGTCGCCGTTCATGGACAGGCGCATTTCCCGCGCGAAGCGGCTGCGCGCCTGCCCGAGGTCGAGGATGCGCTCGGCACGCGCGCGCATCCCGCCCGAGTCCGAAAATTGATCCTTGGTCACCTTGGCCAGGATGATGACCGGGCGGTCTTCCTTGAGCAGTTCGCGGTGCTCGTCGAACAGCTCGGCGAAGGCCGTGACCTCGATGCGCGCCGTGCCGTCCTCCAGCTCGATCACGGCCATGCGGCCGCTGCGGGTCTGCAGCATGCGCGTGGAGGCGACGATGCCGGCCAGCATGGTGGCCTCGTTCTTGGGCGTGAGCTGCGCCAGCGTGGTCTTGAGGAAGCTGCCCATTTCGCGGCGGTAGGCGTTGAAGGGGTGGCCGCTGAAGTAGTAGCCGAGCGCGGTCTTTTCCTCGGCGAGCTGCTCGGGTTCGCTCCAGCGCGCCTTCTCGATCAGGCCGATGCGCTGCGACTCCTCCTCGCCGCCGCCGAACAGGCTCACCTGGTTGGCGTGGCGCTCGGCCTGCTCCGCGGCTTCCAGCGCGATGCCCACCGAAGCGAGCAGGCTGGCGCGGTGCGGCTTCGTTCCGTTGGCACCCCGCGTTTCGGCACCCAATTCATCGAAAGCGCCTGCCCGCACCAGGGCTTCGACCGTGCGGCGGTTGACGATGCGCTTGTCGACGCGCTTGCAGAAATCGAACAGGTCGCGGAACGGGCCACCGCCTCCAACTTCGGTGCGCGCCTTGAGTATGGCGGCGATGGCCGACTCGCCCGTGCCCTTGACCGCGCCCAGGCCGTAGCGGATGCGGCGCTCGTCCACGGGCACGAAACGGTATTCGCCGCTGTTGACGTCGGGCGGCAGCACCTGCAGGCCGTTGGCGAGGGCGTCCTGCCACAGCGCGTGCACCTTGTCGGTGTCGTCCATCATGGCCGAGAGGTTGGCCGCCATGAACGCCGCGGGGTAGTAGGCCTTCATGTAGGCCGTGTGGTACGCGACCAGGGCATAGGCGGCGGCGTGCGACTTGTTGAAGCCGTAGCCGGCGAACTTCTCCATCAGGTCGAAGATCTCGTCGGCCTTCTTTTCGGTGAGGTCCTTCCTGGCCGCGCCCTCGCGGAAAATGGCGCGGTGCTGCGCCATCTCCTCGGGCTTTTTCTTGCCCATGGCCCGGCGCAGCAGGTCGGCGCCGCCCAGCGAGTAGCCGCCGATGATCTGCGCCATCTGCATCACCTGCTCCTGGTAGACCATGATGCCGTAGGTCTCGGCCAGGATGGACTCGGTGCGCGGGTCGGGATAGTCAAAGGCCTCGCCGCGCTTCCTCTTGATGAAGTCCGGGATGAGGTCCATGGGTCCGGGCCGGTACAGCGCCACCAGCGCGATGATGTCCTCGAAGCGGTCGGGCCGCGCCTTGAGCAGCATGTCGCGCATGCCGCGCGATTCAAACTGGAACACGGCGGCGGTGTTGGCCGCGGCGAAAACCGCGTAGGCGCGTGCGTCGTCCAATGGCACCTTGGCGAGATCGAAGGCCGGATCGTGCAGGGCGCGCACGTGGCGCGACGCCCAGTCCAGGATGGTGAGCGTGGTGAGGCCGAGGAAGTCGAACTTCACCAGGCCGATGGCCTCCACGTCGTCCTTGTCGAGCTGCGATACGATGGATTCCGAGCCCTGCGCCGCGTACACCGGACAGAAGTCGGAGAGCTTGCCCGGCGCGATCAGCACGCCGCCGGCGTGCATGCCCACGTTGCGGGTCACGCCCTCGAGCTGCATGGCCAGTTCCAGCAGCTCGCGCGTCTCCTCGTCGTCGCGCTCGCGCTGGTTGATCTGCGGCTCGACCTCGCGCGCGTAAATGGTGTTGGTGTCGTTCTCGTCCTCGCGCGGCTTGAGCGTCACCAGCTTGCCGGGCTGGAAGGGAATGAGCTTGGCCAGCTCGTCGGCGCGGCTGTAGGGCCATTCCAGCACCCGGCCCACGTCGCGCACCACGGCCTTGGCGGCCATGGTGCCGAAGGTGGCGATCTGCGACACCGACTCGCGGCCGTATTTCTTGCGCACGTAGTCGATGACCCTGTCGCGCCCGTCCTGGCAGAAGTCGATGTCGAAGTCGGGCATGGACACCCGCTCCGGGTTCAGGAAGCGCTCGAAGAGCAGGTTGTAGGCCAGCGGATCGAGGTCGGTAATGCCCAGCGAATAGGCCACCAGCGACCCGGCGCCCGAGCCGCGCCCCGGCCCCACCGGCACGCCATTATTCTTGGCCCAGTTGATGAAGTCGGCCACGATGAGGAAGTAGCCGGGAAAGCCCATCTGGATAATGGTCTTGGTCTCGAACTCGAGGCGCGCCTCGTAGCGGGGTTTGACCTCCGCCCGTTTCGCTTCGTCAGGGTAAAGCGCCAGCAGCCTGCGCTCAAGCCCTTCCTTGGCCTGCGAGACCAAATATTCGTCGAGGCCCACGCCTTCCGGCGTGGGAAATTGGGGAAGTTGCGACTTGCCGAGCTGTAGCTCCAGACTGCAGCGTTTTGCGATTTCAACGGCATTTGCGAGCGCTTCCGGCATGTCGGCGAAGCGCTCGGCCATTTCCGCCTGGTTCTGAAAGTAATCGGCCTCGGTGAAGGCGCGCGGACGGCGCTGGTCCGAGAGCACATAGCCTTCGGAAATGCACACCCTGGCCTCGTGTGCGCGGTAGTCGGAAGGCTCGACGAACTGCACCGGGTGGGTAGCGACGACGGGAAGCTTCAGCCGGCCCGCCAGCGCCACCGTGGCCTGCAGGAGGGGCTCGGCCTGGGGCGCGCCGTTGCGCTGCACTTCCAGGTAGTAGCGGCCGGGAAAGCGCTTGGCCCAGGCTTGGGCGAATTTTTCCGCCTGAGGCGCCTGGCCTTGGGACAGCGCCACGCCCACGTCTCCCCACGCGGCACCGGACAGGGCGATCAGTCCGGAGGTATTTTCATCCAGCCACTCGCGGCGCACCTCGGCCCGGCCGCGGTGCTGGTTTTCCAGCCAGGCGCGCGACAGCAATTCGGACAGGCGCAGATACCCCGCGCGCGACTGCGCCAGCACCAGCAGCCGGAAGGGCTTGTCGCGCTCGGTTTCGTTCGTGATCCACAGGTCGCAGCCGATGATGGGCTTGATCCCCTTGGCGCGCGCGGCCTTGTAGAACTTGACCATGCCGAACACATTCGACAGGTCGGTGATGGCCAGCGCCGGCATGCCGTCGGCCGCGGCTTTGGCGACCGCTTCGTCTATGCGCACCAGGCCGTCGGTAACGGAGTACTCGCTGTGCAGGCGCAGGTGGACGAAGCGTGGGGTTCCCATGGAAGGATGATTTTAGCGGCCTGTAGTCATCGCCGGAAGGGACTTTGTTCCGCGCCGCATCACAGTCCACTGGATCAACATGTTGGGAGACATTTCTCGTAAAGTTGAGCACTTCAAAAGCTTATTCATCCGGCCCGTGCCATGCTGGCGGCGCGGCTATAATTCGCCTCCCCGCCGCGCCACCGTATTCCCGTGCAAGTCCTGAACGTTTCCGCCTACAAATTCGTCGTCATTGAGCATCCGGCCGAAATGCGCGGGGTGCTCAAGGAGCGCGCCGATGCGCTTGACCTGCGCGGGACCAT
Organism: Burkholderiales bacterium; assembly: GCA_035571675.1. Classification (GTDB taxonomy): domain Bacteria; phylum Pseudomonadota; class Gammaproteobacteria; order Burkholderiales; family SG8-39; genus CAIYPG01. Next base: position 6,861 of record DATNCF010000107.1, read on the forward strand.
TTTGCTGGCGCATGAGGGCATCAACCTGTTCATCGCCGGCAGTGAGGCCAATGTTCAGGCCTTCCTGGCTGCCCTGCAGGCCGATGAGCGCTTTGCGGGTTTTCCCGCCAAGCTGAGCTGGTCGGAGGAGCAGCCTTTCAATCGCATGCTGGTGAAGGTCAAGCGCGAAATCATCCCGCTGCGCCGGCCCGAGATCGATCCCTCGCGCAACCCGGCGCCACGGCTTTCTCCCGAACAACTGAAAGCGTGGCTGGACGAGGGGCGGGAGGTGCTGCTGGTAGACACCCGCAACGATTTCGAGGTCGAACTCGGCACCTTCACAGGCGCCCGCAACCTGCATCTCTCGTCCTTTGCCGAATTCCCCTCCAAGGCCGGCACGCTTGAATCGAAGTGGAAACACCGTCCGGTGGTCACCTTCTGCACCGGCGGCATCCGCTGCGAAAAGGCCGCTCCTTTCCTCGCCGATCAGGGCTTTGGGCAGGTGTACCAGCTCGACGGCGGCATCCTGAACTATTTCGAGCGCTGCGGCGGCGCCCATTTCGAGGGCGAGTGCTTCGTGTTCGACAAGCGCGTGGCGCTCGGGCCCGACCTCAAGCCTACCGGCACGGCGCAGTGCTACGTCTGCCAGGCCGTGCTCACGCCCCCTGAACAGCAATCACCGGAGTACGTTTTCGGCGAACGCTGCCCGCGCTGCGCCGGAACAAAAAAGCTCGCCGCGTAGTTCCATCCCGGTCAGACTACCAGGGTTTGCGCTTCACCTTGTTTGCGTTCCCGGATGGTGCCGATGCGGTACACGCTCTCACCCGCGCCGCGCAGGTGGGCCAGGGCGGCATCCGCGTCCTTGGCGTCGACTACCACGGCCATGCCGATGCCGCAGTTGAACACACGGTGCATTTCGGCCTCGGCCACCCCGCCTTCCTGCTGCAGCCAGTCGAACAGCGGCGGCCGCGGCCAGGCGGATTTCTCCAGCACCGCGGTGACGTTGCCGGGCAGCACGCGCGGCACGTTCTCCACCAGCCCGCCGCCGGTGATGTGCGCCATGCCCTTGACGGGCAGCGCGGCCATGAGCGCGAGCAGCGGTTTCACGTAAATGCGCGTGGGCTCGATGAGCACGTCGGCCAGCGGCCGGCCGTGGAAATCGGCGGAGAGGTCGGGCTTGGCCCGCTCGATGATCTTGCGCACCAGCGAATAGCCGTTGGAATGCGCGCCGCTCGAGGCGAGGCCCAGCACGGCGTCGCCGGCACGAATGGTCCGGCCGTCGATGATGGCGGATTTTTCCACCGCGCCCACGGCGAAGCCCGCCAGGTCGTATTCGCCCTCGGGGTACATGCCGGGCATTTCGGCCGTCTCGCCGCCGATCAGCGCGCAGCCGGCCAGTTCGCAGCCGCGGGCGATGCCCTTGACCACGTCGGTGGCCGTGGCCACGTCGAGGCGGCCGCAGGCGAAGTAGTCGAGGAAGAACAGCGGCTCGGCGCCCTGCACCAGGATGTCGTTGACGCTCATGGCCACGAGGTCGATGCCCACGCTGCCGTGGCGGTTGAGCTGGAAAGCCAGCTTGAGCTTGGTGCCCACCCCGTCGGTGCCCGACACCAGCACCGGCTCGCGGAATTTCTTCGACACCTCGAACAGCGCGCCGAAGCCACCGATGCCGCCCAGCACTTCCGGGCGCAGCGTGCGGCGGGCGAAGGGCTTGATGGCCTCCACCAGGGCGTCGCCCGCGTCGATGTCCACGCCCGCGGAGCGATAGGACAGGCCGCCCTCGGACGTTGAACCAGGCGGTGGAGTGGTTGACGAACTCATCGGAAACTTTCCAGAGGATGCCAAAAAGCGGGGCGGTTACAATGGCGGGCTTGAATTTCAGCCCTTGGACCAGAGCCGTGAGGCGTGCCAAAGGCCATTCGTTCAACTTGTAATTTTAACAACAAGCCCTCGTTCATGCCGTTTCCGCGCATCCGCCTACGCGACCTGGTCTGGATCGTGCTCGCCCTGCTCATCCTGTGGGGCCTGTATTCGCTGTCGGCGGTGCTCACGCCGTTCTTCCTCGCCGCCATCCTGGCCTATATATGGCAGCCCGTGGCGCACTGGCTGCACCGCAACCATGTGCCCATCAGCCTGGCCGTCCTTTTCGTGATGGTGCTGGAGGCGCTGGTGCTCACGCTGCTGGTGCTGTCGGTGCTGCCGCTGTTCATCAAGGAAATCTCCCAACTGGTGCGCGAACTGCCGGCGCTGGTCGACCGCATCAACGAGCGCGTGGCGCCGTGGATTCAGGCCAAGACCGGCGTATCGGTGACCATGGACTCGCAAAGCGTCATGGACTGGGTGATCAGCCTGGTGCAGGCCGACGGCTTTTCCGGCCAGGTGCTGAACTCGCTGCGCCTCGGCGGCCTCGGGCTCCTGGGGGTGTTCGCCACGGCGGTGCTGGTGCCGGTGGTGCAGTTCTACCTGATGCGCGACTGGCGCCTCATCCGCATGCGCTTCGACACGCTCATACCGCGCGACTGGCACGACACGGTCATGCAGTTCTTCGCCGAAGCCGACGATGCGCTGGCGCAGTACCTGCACGGGCAGGTGCTGGTCATCCTGGTGATGTGCGTTTACTACACCCTGGGCCTGTACTTCACCGGCCTGGAGTTCTTCCTGCCCATCGGCATCATCACCGGGGTGCTGGTGTTCGTGCCCTACGTGGGCGCTGCCACCGGCTTCCTGCTGGCCACGCTGGCGGCCGTGATGCAGTTCCCGAGCTGGGGCGGCCTCATCTGGGTGTGGGTGGTGTTCGGCATCGGCCAGGCGCTGGAGGGCAATTTCATCACGCCCAAGCTGGTGGGCCAGCGCATCGGCCTGCATCCCGTGGCGGTGATTTTCGCCCTGCTCGCCTTCGGCCAGATATTCGGTTTCGCGGGCCTGCTGATCGCGCTGCCGGCCAGCGCCGTGCTGCTGGTGGGCCTGCGCAAGCTGCGCGCCCAGTACCTGGCCAGCCCCTTCTACAACGGGCGGCGCTGACAGGCGACAAACGAGCGACCACACATGCAGCAGCTCAGCCTGCAGCTCGCGCCGCCGCCCGAGCCTGCTTTCGACAATTTCTTCGCGGCCAGCAATGCCGCGGCGCTGGCCCAGTTGCGCGCCGCCGCGGCCGGGGGCGAGCGCTTCGTCTACGTGTGGGGCCCGCGCGGCAGCGGCAAAACCCACCTGCTGCGCGCCTTTGTAGCCGCCATGCCCGAGGCGCGCTACGCGGCCGCGGGCGAGGCCATCGAAGCCGGCGGCGCGGCCCTGGCCTGCGACGACGTGCAGCGCCTGGATCTGGTGGGGCAACTGGCGCTGTTCGACGCCTACAACCGCCTGAAAACCGGGGGCGGCAGCCTGCTCACCGCCGGCGACCGCCCGCCCGCCGACCTGCCGCTGCGCGAGGACTTGCGCACGCGCATCGGCGCCGGCGTGGTGCTGCACCTCACCAGCCTCAGCGACGAGGAAAAAAAGGCCGCCTTGTCCGAGCATGCGCGGCGCCTCGGACTGCCGCTGGCGCCGGAATGGCTGGACTACATTCTCACCCGCGCCGTGCGCGACATGGGCACGCAGATGGCATTGATCGACACCCTGGACCGGCTGTCGCTGGAGCGCAAGCGCCCGGTGACGCTGGCCCTGGTGCGCGAAGTGGTGCAATTGCTGGACGGCGCGGCGCGATCGACAAACATGAAGGACCTGCGTTGAAGCTCGCACTGTTTGATCTGGACAACACCCTGCTCGCCGGGGACAGCGACTACGAATGGGCGCGCTTCCTGGTGTCGCGCGGCATCGTGGACGGTCCGTCCTACGAGGCCAGGAACGATTATTTCTACACCGAATACAAGGCCGGCACGCTGGACATCGCCGCCTTCCTGGAATTCCAGCTCGCCCCCCTGGCGCAGCACTCCATGCGGCAATTGCAGGACTGGCACGCCGAGTTCATGCGCGAAAGCGTGCTGCCCATGATCACCCCGGCGGCGCGCCAACTGGTGTCCCGCCACTCGGGCGCGGGCGACCTGTGCGCCGTGATCACCGCCACCAACGCCTTCGTGACGGCGCCCATCGCCCGGGAGCTGGGCGTGCCGCATCTCATTGCCACCCAGCCCGAGGTGGTGGACGGCCGCTACACCGGACGCTGGGTGGGCACCCCCTGCTTCCAGCACGGCAAGATCGTGTGCCTGGAGTTATGGCTGGACAGCCGCGGCCAGCGCTGGGCCGATTTCGAGCAGACCTGGTTCTACAGCGACTCGCGCAACGACCTGCCGCTGCTGGAGCGCGTGTCGGCGCCGGTGGCCGTGGACCCGGACGACACCCTGCGCGCCACGGCCGCCGAGCGCGGCTGGCCGGTGATCAGCCTGCGCGGCCCAGGGCGCTGATGGCACGGGTCGGGGCGGGCGCCTGACCCGGGCGCCGGGACGATTGCCGTATCCGATCGGGGTATCCGATTGGGGTATCATCGGGGCCGGGCGTTCGGCCGGCGTCCGCGTGGAACGGCCATCACCGCGTCCTCAGACCTTTCGCTCGAATTGATCAAGAAATTCATCCGACGCGTCTTCTCCCTTGGTGCCCGCTCGCGGCCCAAGAGCATTCCGGTTGAAAAGCACGGCATCCGCAGGGAAGCCCTCTCCAACGGCTCGCGCAAGGTGTGCGAAGGCCTGCAGCAGGCGGGGTTTTCCGCCTACGTGGTGGGCGGCGCCGTGCGCGATCTGCTTCTGGGGGTCAAGCCCAAGGACTTCGACGTGGCCACCGACGCCCCGCCCGAAGAGGTGCACAAGCTGTTCAGGCGCTCGCGCCTGATCGGCCGGCGCTTCAAGCTGGTCCACGTCATGTTCGGCGCCGAAACCGTGGAAGTATCCACCTTCCGCGCCGGCGATGCCTCCGAGACCGACGAGCACGGCCGGGTGCTGCGCGACAACGTGTTCGGCACGCGCGAGGAGGACGCGGCGCGGCGCGATTTCACGGTCAACGCCCTCTACTACGACCCGACCACCGAGACCATCCTGGATTTCCACAACGGCCTGGCCGACCTGAAGCGGCGCTCGGTGAACATCATCGGCGATCCGCGCGCCCGCTACCGCGAGGACCCGGTGCGCATGCTGCGCGCGGCGCGCTTCTCGGCCAAGCTGGACTTCAGCATCGACGGGCGGACCCGAGCGCCCATCGCCGAACTGGCCGACCTGCTGGGCAACGTCCCCGCGGCGCGGGTGTTCGACGAGATGCTCAAGCTGCTGCTGTCGGGCCACGCCAAGCCCTGCGTGCTGGGTCTGCGCAAGGAAGGCCTGCACCACGGCCTGCTGCCCATGCTGGACGTCATCCTCGAGCAGCCCATGGGCGAGCGCTTCGTGCTGGCGGCGCTGGAGCAGACCGACCAGCGCGTGCAGGCCGGCAAGCCGGTGTCGCCGGCCTTCCTGTTCGCGGCGCTGCTGTGGCACGAGGTGCTGGCCAACTGGAAAAAGGCGCAGGAGGACGGCATGAAGCCCCTGCCCGCCCTGCACGCCGCCATGGACCGCGTGCTGGACATCCAGACCGACAAGCTCGCCATTCCGCGCCGCTACACCGCCGTGATGAAGGACATCTGGTCCATGCAGCCGCGCTTCGAGCAGCGCAGCGGACGACGCCCATTTGGGCTGTTGGTTACAGAAAAATTCCGGGCCGGTTACGACTTCCTGGTCCTGCGCGCGGAAAGCGGCGAGATCCCCAAAGAACTGGCCGAATGGTGGGAGACCTTCCAGCACGCGGCACCCGAAGAACGCGCCGCCATGCTCAAGCCGCAGGAGCCGGGAGATAAGCGGCCACGACGCCGCCGCAAAAAGCGCCCAGCGAGCGCAGCCCAGGCTGAAGGAGGACACGCACCGGCCCAGGGTAGCGAGTAGCTTTCATGCCGATAGCCTATATCGGCCTGGGCGCGAACCTGGAGCAACCGGCGCAGACGCTGCGCACCGTCATGGGCACGCTGGCAGCACTGCCTCGCTCGAATTTGACGGCACGTTCCTCGCTGTACCGCACGGCGGCCATGACGGGGGACGCTGGCGGCCCGGCACAACCGGATTACATCAACGCCGTTGTGCGCATTGAGACCGAACTCCCTGCGGAGAAACTCCTGGGTGAATTGCTGCGCATCGAGCAAACGCATGGACGGCAGCGCACCTTCAAGAACGCCCCCCGTACATTGGACCTCGATCTGCTGCTGTATGGAGAAGACGTCATTCGATCGGAGCAGCTCACCATCCCTCACCCGCGCATGCATTTGCGCCGGTTTGTACTCGATCCTTTGACTGAAATTTCACCCGACTGCGTCATTCCGAATCTGGGCGTTGCCCGGGACTGGCTGGCCAAGGCTCAGGACCAACGCGTGGAGAAGCTGACATGATCAAGGGCGTCCCCATATTGGTGCAGACGGTGGGGTTGCTGATTCTTTCCAACGTCTTCATGACTTTCGCCTGGTACGCGCACCTCAAGAACCTGGCCTCGAAGCCCGTTCTCATCGCTGCGCTGGTGAGCTGGGGCGTCGCTTTGTTCGAGTATTTGCTGCAGGTGCCGGCCAACCGCATCGGCTTCACCCAGTACTCGCTCGGACAGCTCAAGATCATCCAGGAAGTGGTGACGCTGTCGGTGTTCGTGCCCTTTGCCGTGCTGTACATGGGCCAGCCGCTCAAGCTGGACTATCTGTGGGCGGCGTTGTGTATCATGGGCGCGGTTTATTTCATCTTCCGCGCCTGAGCTTTTCTTCGCTCCCCAGTCCCGATGCCGCTTTCGAAATACCGCTACATCGTGGTGGAAGGGCCCATCGGCGTGGGCAAGACCAGCCTCACCCGCCGCCTGGCCGAGCGCCTGGACGCGGAAACCCTGCTGGAGCGCCCGGAGCAGAACCCTTTTCTGGCGCGGTTCTACCAGGACATGCCGCGCTGGGCGCTGCCCACGCAGCTTTTTTTCCTGTTCCAGCGCATGAACCAGTTGCGCGAGTTGGCCCAGCTCGACCTGTTCTCGCGCCTCACGGTCAGCGACTTCCTGCTCGACAAGGATCCGCTGTTCGCCCGC
>DATNCF010000108.1:0-3470 GCA_035571675.1 Burkholderiales bacterium
GGGCGACACCTGGGTGCACCTGCGCCTGTGCCGGCAATGCGGCCACGTGGGCTGCTGCGACGACTCCAGGAACAAGCATGCCACCAAGCACTTCCGCAAGAGCGGCCATCCGGTGATGTCGTCGCTCGAGCCGGGCGAGGACTGGAGCTGGTGCTATGTGGACGAAGTCGGATTTGTTTTGGAATGAGGTCGTGGAATGAGGTGCTGGAATGAGGCGCCGGAATGAGCACGGGTCCTGAAGCCGAGGAAGGCTCGGCGCTGGGCGCGGCCTCGCCCCTGCAATACCGCCGCGAGCAGGCCTTCCCGGTGCTCACGCCCGCGCAGGTCGAGCGCCTGCTGCCGCACGGCCGGCGCCGTGCCGTGCGCGCGGGCGAGGTGTTGATCGAGCCCGGCGACCGGCACGGCGACCTGTTCGTGGTGCTTTCGGGCCGGGTGGACATTCTGTATCCGCGCCTGGAAGGCGAGGAACTCATCGTGGCGCACATGCCGGGGCAGTTTTCCGGCGAAATGAGCGCGCTGCGCGGCTCGGCCAGCATGGTGCGCGCGCGGGTGCGCAACGCCGGCGAGGTGCTGGCCATCGACGAGGCCGCCTTGCGCCACGTGGTGCAGACCGACGCCGAGCTCTCCGAGTTGTTCATGCGCGCCTTCATCCTGCGCCGCGTGGGCCTGCTGGCGAGCGGCCAGGGCGGCGTGGTCCTGCTCGGCTCGCGGCACTCGGCGGCCACGCTGCGCCTGCGGCAGTTCCTCACCCGCAACGCCTATCCCTACACCAGCATCGACGTGGACGAGGATGCGTCGGTGCAGGCGCTGCTTGACCGCTTCCACGTGCGCGCCGACGAGGTGCCGGTGGTGCTGTGCCGCGGCGAGCGCGTGCTCAAAAACCCCAGCAACGAGCAACTGGCCGAGTGCCTGGGCCTGAACCCGCAGTTTGACGACGGACGCCTGCGCGACATGGTGGTCATCGGCGCCGGGCCGGGCGGGCTCGCCGCCGCGGTGTACGGCGCCTCCGAGGGCCTGGACGTGCTGGTGATCGAGACCAGCGCGCCGGGCGGGCAGGCCGGCACCAGTTCCAAAATAGAGAATTACCTCGGCTTCCCCACCGGCATTTCGGGGCAGGCCCTGGCCGGACGCGCGCTGGTGCAGGCGCAGAAATTCGGCGCCGAGGTGGCCGTGGCCGCCAGCGCGGTGCGCCTGCGCTGTGAGCGGCGCCCCTACGAGATCGAGCTGTCCAATGGCCACGTGGTGCGCGCTCGCGCCGTGGTCATTGCCAGCGGCGCCGAGTACCGCAAGCTGGACATCGACTGCGAGCGCTTCATGGGCAGCGGCGTGTACTACGCCGCCACGCCGCTGGAGGCGCGTCTGTGCCAGTCCGAGGAGGCCATCGTGGTGGGCGGCGGCAATTCGGCCGGCCAGGCGGCGGTGTACCTGTCTTCCGTCGCCAGGCACGTGCACGTGCTGGTGCGCGGCCCGGGCCTGGCCGAGAGCATGTCGCGCTACCTTATCCGGCGCATCGAGGAGAGCCCCAACATCACCCTGCGCACGCGCACCCGGGTGACGGCGGTGGAGGGCGACGCGTGGCTGCAACGCGTCACCTGGCACAACGGAGAGAGCAGCGAGACGCGCGACATCGCCCACCTGTTCCTCATGACGGGCGCCAGCCCCAACACCGCGTGGCTGGCGGGCTGCGTGGCGCTGGATGACAAGGGCTTCGTGCGCACCGGCGCCGAACTGCGCCCCGAGGACCTCGCCGCCGGGCCGTGGCCGGGCGGACGCGCGCCCAGCACCTTCGAGACCAGCCGCCCCGGTGTGTTCGCCGTGGGCGACATCCGCGCCGGCAGCGTCAAGCGCGTGGCGGCGGCGGTGGGGGAAGGGTCAGGGTGCGTGCAGGCCGTGCACCGCGCGCTTGCCGAGTAGGCAAGCCGCTGGATTCAAAACAGAGCGCCCGGAAGCGCGCAGCGACCTCCGGCAGGCCTTCACGGCGGCGCTGGCTAGGGACCGTCCAGCCCGGTTACGCCCGGTTCGAGCTGCACGCCGAAGCTATTCAGCGCCATGCACACCGCGGTGTACTGGCCCACGGTGAACACCACGTCCATGAGCTGCTTCTTCTCGTAGTGCCGCGACAGCGCCCCCCAGGTGGCGTCGCTGACCATATGGCCGTTGTGCAGTTCGTCGGCGGCGCGCAGCAACGCCGCGTCGGACGCGCTCCAGCCGGCGTCGTCGGGCCCCGACTTGACGCGGCGGATGTCCTCATCCGTGAGTCCGGCCTGGCGCGCGAACAGCACGTGCCGGCCCCATTCGTAGTTGGAGCGGCACAGCCAGCCGGTGCGCAGGATGAGCAGCTCGCGCTCCCGGGGCTTCAGCGTCAGGGTGGGACCCATGACGTGGTCGCCCCATACGCGCTGGGCGGCGTCCCAGTGCTGCGCCAGCGTGGCCATGACGTTGATCGAGCGCTCGCCGGAGACAAAGGCCTCGAGATGCCTGCGCGTCTCGCCGGTCCATTCGGACTCGGGCAGGGGCGGGATGCGCGGCGTGGTCAATCGCATGGGGTTCCCGTCATCCGGTTAGCGCCGCAGTTGGGCAAGGGCGGTGCGCTCTTTCGAGCCCGGCACGCCGGTCTCGCGCAGCAGCGCCTTGCGCAATTCCCACTGCAGCGCCGGCTCCAGATCGATGAGGAAATTCACTTCGCCCGCCACCAGCGTGGCCGCGGGCACGCCGTCGCGGTACAGGATGCGGTTGCCGGTGAGCGCCGGCACCTTGGCGCCGGGCGTCACGCTGCCGACGAGGTTGAGCGGATCGGCGCCGCTGACGCACACCAGCGCGCCGTCCTGCGGCTGCTTCCTGACTTTTCGCAGCAGGCCGATGGCGTCGGGCAGGGCGAACTGCTCGCCCGAGAGGCCGGCCACGAAGCGCCCGCCGCGGATTTCGCCGCGCGCTTCCAGCCGGTGGTACACGCGCAGCAGGTCGCGCCAGGGCGGCAGCCAGGCCGCTTCGCGCTCCAGCATGCGCCAGAACACCACGCCATAGCGCCGGAGCAGCGTCCAGGCGATGTGCTCCACGGTCTCGGGTGGGAAAGATTTTGTTTTGGTGTTTTCCTCGGGCACGGTGCGGCGCACCAGGCTCCAGCGTCCCGCGTCGTCGAGACCGGTGAGGGCCTGGCGGCGCCGGCCGCGCGCCTGCACGCGTTTCGAAGAAGGCACCAGCAGGGCGCGCAGGCCTGTGAAGCTGTCGGCGTTCACCAGGCCCAGCGACACCAGCTCGCCCAGCGCTTCCTCCAACTGCGAGCGGAAGAGGCGCGTGCCGCCGAGCATTTCGTCGAAGAACGAGGCGCCGTGGGTCTTGAGGAAGTCGAGCAGCAGCTTGGCGCGCGAGGACAGCGGCAGTTCGTCGGCGGGGCCGGCCGCGACCAGCGCCGTCCACAGCGCCATGTTGCGGCGCTGGAGCAGGGCGATGGGCGTGCTCTTCACCGGGCC
>DATNCF010000109.1:0-7455 GCA_035571675.1 Burkholderiales bacterium
GCGGTAGCCTGGCGAGACGGCATTTGGGCGGATCAGGCCAAGGCGCGGCCGGCCAAGCGTAGGAAATCATAGAGCGCACGGCTACCACGATGCGACCAGGGACGGCTCCTGAAGTTTGCGGTGCAAATAGCCGGCCAAAAGGTTACCTCGATACAAAGTACAAAGGGAAGATGCCAGGCAATGAAATTCGGCATGAGTCTTTATCCATTCGCCCGTTACCCGGACGCTAAATCGGTCCTGGAAGTGGCGCGTGTCGCCGATGATCTCGGCTACGAGACCATCACCATCGGCGAGCATGTCCTGGTTCCGCGGCCGCAGGTCGCCACGCTGCCGGCGGCCTGGTACGACCCGCTGACCCTGGGCGGTTTCATTGCCGGCGCCACGCGGCGGCTGCGCATCCTGTTCAGCGTGCTCGTGATCCCCTACTACCACCCCGTGCGCCTGGCCAAGGCCATTGCGACGCTGGACGTGCTGTCCGCCGGCAGGGTGACCGTGGGCATAGGCAGCGGCTGGCTGCAAAAGGAATTCGACTTCATGGGCGTGCCCTTCGAGGAGCGCGGCCCGCGTACCGACGAATGCCTGCGCGCCATGATCGAGCTGTGGACCGCCGAAACGCCCAGCTTCAAGGGCCGCTGGGTGCAGTTCGACGACGTGGTGTTCGATCCGCCCTGCTTCACCAAGCCGCACCCGCCCATCTGGATAGGCGGCTTCGGCCAGGCCGCCATGCGGCGCGCGGTGGAGCTGGGCGACGGACTCTATCCGGCCACCATGGGCCCCATGTCTCGCATTGTGGAGAACATGGAGAAACTGCGCGGCCTGCTGAAGGCAGCCGGCCGGGACCCGGCCGGGTTTGCCTTCTCGCACGGCATCGACTACGGCGGCACCACCGAATCCAAGTACGCCAGCCAGAGCACGCCCATGGCCGGGCAGTTGAAGCACCTCGCGTTCGGTTTCGATCCGGGGCCCATCTTGGAGCATGTTGCCGAAGCGGAGCGCGCCGGCACGCAGGCCATCATGGTTCGCTTTCCGGGCCGTGATCACCGCGAGGTTATCCAGGCCATGGAGCGGTTCCATCGGGATATCATGAGCCCGTGAGGCCGTTACTTAACGAGAAACGTTGAGGGAGAAGGGTGCGATAGATAATTCGTATTACCCGATGCACATGCGGCATATGTGTTGAGGATCGACCAAGTCTTGCGCACAATTCAAATAATTTTGCGGCAAAGCAAGCCCGCCACATTCAACCCGGGTGATGCGCGCCTCATCGCCGAGACAGCGCTGGGATTGCCGTAGCCGCACCTGAATCAAGAACGCAGAGGAGCAGACATGTCGCAACTGGCATTGCGCGAAGACAAGGAGGGCGTGGCCATCGTCACGCTCAACCGGCCGGAGAAACTCAACGCCATCAACAACGCGATGGCGAAGGTTATTTTCGACGCCGTGGAAGACCTGCGCGAGCGCGACGACCTGCGGGTGCTGCTCATACGCAGCACCGGGCGCTATTTCACCGCGGGTTTCGACATCGCCTCGGGCGACGGGCCCCGCGGCGCCAAGGGCGGGGTGGAGCAGCGCAAGCAATACCGCCGCCACCTGCACGCGTCCTTCGATGAAATGGAGGCGGTGGAAAAGCCCGTGGTCATGGCTATACAAGGGCCGTGCTTGGGCGTGGGCGTGGAAATGGCGGGCTCGTGCGATTTTCGCATCGCGGCGGAGAGCGCCACGTTCGGTCTTCCCGAAATCGACATCGGCGTCATCGCCGGCAGCGGCGGCACCAGCCGCTTTACGCGGCTGTGCGGCGTAGGCTGGTCGAAATGGCTGAGCATGGCCGGCGAGAAAATGGATGCGCGCACGGCCATGATGGCCGGCTTCGTGCAGGCCGTCCATCCGGACGACAAGTTCCAGGACGAGGTGTGGGCGTTCTGCCAGCGGCTGATCACGCGCCCGCCGGAGGTGCAGGGCGCGGCCAAGCTCGCGGTCGAACTGTGCTACGACCTCGACCGGCAGCAAGGCCGCAATGTCGAGCGCATCGTGAACACTCCGCTGATGATGCGGGACAACTCCGACCTGGTTGCCAAGGTGCTGAGCCGGGGGAAGAAGAAATCCTGATGCGTGGATTCATCAATGAAACGCTGACCAACAAACAACCAAGGAGGGGAAGATGAAAAAGGTATCAAGGCGGACGGTGTTGAAGGGAATCGGGGCGGGAGCCGGCGCGCTGGCGGCGGGCAGCGCCGGGCGGGTGCTGGCGCAGGCCCAGCCCATACAGATCGGCGCCCTCTACCCCTTGACCGGGCCCACGGCGGTGTTCGGCGGATTCGCCACCACCGGCGCAAAAATTGCGGCCAATCGGATCAACGCCGCGGGCGGAGTGCTTGGGCGCAAGATTGAAATCGTCATTCGCGACGACAAGTCGCAGCCGGCCGAGGCCGCGCTGATGGCGCGCGAATTGTTGGGCAACGGCACCAAACTGCTTATTGGCGGCTACCTGACCGCGCAATCGATGGCGGTGCTGGGGCTGCTCACCGAGGGCAATGCCGTGTTCCAGGCCACCGGCACCTCGGTGAACGCCTTCACGCACGAAAGCTTCCACCCCAACGCGTTCCGCTGCTCGGCCAACATCCACATGATCTACTACGCCTACGCCAAGTACGCCGCGGCGCAGGCTCCCGACGTGACCCGCTGGGGCGGGGTGATCGTGGACGCGGCCTTCGGCGAGTCGAACTGGGCCGCCATCACCGGCGGCTTGAGGAAATACCACCGCCTGAACGGCCGCATCGTGGAATTCAACGAGCCGCTGCGCACCAAGATCGGCGCCACGGACTATCGGGTGCAGATCGCCGCGCTGATGAGCCAGCCCGTGGACGGCCTGTACCTGGGCCTGGTCGGCGCCGACTATGCAGCCTTCGTCAACCAGGCCGCGCCGTTCGGGCTGTTCAAAAAGGCCAAGGTAGTGCTGGAAACCGGCGCGGGCCTGGCACTGGGCAAGACCCTGCGCAAGTCGATTCCGGCGGGGCAGATGTCCTTCACAGCCTGGCACCCGCCCACCGACACCAGCCAACTGGGCAAGGACCTGTACAAGGACCTGCAAGCCACGGGCAACGCCACCCCGGACAGCCAGGTGGCCAACGCGCACAACGCCGTGATGGCCTATGCGCGCGCCATCAAGGCGGCCGGGACCACCGATACCAAGGCGGTGATCCGCGCGCTCGAGGACGTGAGTTTCGACACGGCCGGCGGGCACTTCAAGTACCGCAAGCAGGACCACCAGCTCATGGCCAGCACCACCTGCTTTTGGATGGAAGGGACCGAAGCCGATCCGGGCTACGTGCTGAAGAGTCCGGCCACCTTGCCGGGCGAGGAGACCATCGAGCCGGCCACGCCTGGCAAGGCCTACGTGGAAGGGACCTGATCGCATACATCCGAAAGTCACTCCCACGAACATGAATTTGAATATCTCGAGCGAGCAGCAGCTCCTCGTTGAAGCCTTCAGCAAGCTGTTTGCGGCGGAATCGTCGCCCGCGCGCGTACGCGCGGCGGAACCCCTTGGTCACGATCCCGCGCTATGGCGCCTGCTCATGCAAATCGGCGCGCCGGTGATGCGTGTGCCGGAGTCGATGGAAGGAGGAGGCAACAGTCTTTCGGACGCCATCCTGGTTGCCGAGCAGGCCGGCAAATACCTTGCCTCTGCGCCCTTGCTGGACGTCATGGTCTCCGCCAGGCTCCTTTCCTCGATAAGGCACCCCGAGGCAAGCGCCTGGCTGGATCGCGTGCAACAGGGGGCGGTGGTGACATTGGCCTTGCTTCCCGCGGAGGCCTCGCCGTCACAGATCGTTCCGGGAGGCGCAGTCGCCGATGCGGTGCTGGTCCTTGAACGTGAGTCGGTGGTCCTGCACGAGCGTCGGCAGGGAGGCCGCGGAGTTTCGCCGCCGAGTCACGGAAGCACGCCTATCGGGGAATGGAATTTCAAATCAACCGGCGGCACGCCGCTCGCCACCGGCGCGACGGCCGTCGCGTCCTGGCAGGCGGCCCGTGAAGAATTAAAGCTCTTGAGCGCATCGTGCCTGGCAGGACTTGCACGGGAGGCGCTTGACGCCGCCGCCGCGTATGCGCGGGATCGCATGGCCTTTGGCCGGCCGATCGGGAGTTTTCAGGGGCTGGCGCATCCCCTCGCGGACGCGGTGACCGACGTCGATGGGGCGATGCTGCTGGCCCGCAAGACGGCGTGGGCGGTCTCGTGCGGGAAACCCGATGCGGCCGCGATGATTCCAATGGCCTTTTGGTGGGCTGCCCGGTCAGCCGGGCGTGCCACTTTGCTTGCAATGCGAGTGTTCGGCGGCTATGGCATGACGCTGGATTACAACGCGCAGCTCTACTTCCGCCGCGCGAGGGCTCTGTCATTGACCGGCGGCGATCCACGGGTCGTATTGACTGAGGCGGGTGATCGCCTGTGGGGAAAAGGACGCCCGCCCGCGTTGCCCGAATCCACCATCTCGGGGCCCGACTTCGGCGATGGTGATGGAGCGGAAGCGTACATCCGGGAGACTCGGGAATTCCTGTCGCGGCACTTCGGCGACGACATGCGGCGTTTCTGCCACGAATCGACGGACATGTACCATCCGCAGTTTCAGCAGGCGCTGGGCGCGGAGCGACTGCTGTTTCCGCATTGGCCTGCGCAGTATGGCGGCCGGGGGGCCACGCGCTACGAAGCCGCGGCCGTCAGCCGTACCTTGGGTGAAGTCGGGTTCACCTCGGCGGTCATGGCGACGAACAACATTGTCGGTCTCGTCCTCATGGCGTGCGCAAGCGAGGAAATCAAACGCGAGATCGTTCCCCGACTGGCCTCGGGGGAGATCAATTGCTCGCTCGGATACACGGAACCGTCTGGAGGATCCGATCTGTTCGCGGCCAGGACGCGGGCGATCCGCGACGGAGACGATTGGATCATCGACGGTCAAAAGATGTTCACGACGCAGGGCCACCTAGCGAAATATTGCCTGCTGCTCGCTCGGACCGCCCCGGAACGTGCCAAGCACGAGGGACTGACGCTTTTCATCGCACCCATCAACCAATCGGACCAATCCGGGTACGAGGCGCATCGCGTCGATACGGTCGGAAACGAGAGAACCAATATCACGCATTATTCCGGCCTTCGCGTGCCGGACCGATACCGGGTGGGGGAGATAAACGGCGCTGTCAAAGTCATGACCCTCGCCCTCACCTTGGAGCAGAGCGGGGGCGTTACGTATGAGTCGGCTATTGGCCGCCTGGTTTCCCAGGCGCTCGCGTGGGCAAACGAAACGCGCAACGGCGTCCGTCCCATTGACAGCGCTGCCATCCGCACGCGCCTGGCAACGGTGCAGACCATGTTTGAGGTGTTCAAATGCCTGTCCGGCCGCAGCCTCTGGGGGGGGATGGAAGGGGGCAAGAGCAAGGCCTTTGGCCCCATGGCAAAGCTCTTTGGCAGCGAGACGTGGCTGAAGTGCTCGGCCGATCTAATGGACCTCACCGCGCCGCACTCGCTTTTTCGTGGGGATACTCCCCTGGGCCGCCTCGAACTGGAGAGCCGGCGGGCCATACCGGGGACGATATATGGAGGAACGAGCGAAGTGCAGCGCAGCATCGTGGCTGAAAGCGCGCTCGGTTTGCCTCGCAGCAGAACCTGATCGGCAGGCACCGAAACATGAAGGGCGATTTATCCGGAAAAAAGCCCGCGGCCTGCTGAGTTCATATGCACTGACCCTGCGGTCCCAATCCACATTCGTGGAACATCCTGGCCGGCCTGCGGCTACGATGGCGGTTCGTTTTCCCCTGATGGGAATGGGAGAAGGACATGAACCGCACCAGCCCTTGCCTGCCGCGACGGGACCGACCGGCCGGCCCGCGCTCGCTGAACCGGGTACTCGACATCCTGGCGATGCTTGCCGATGGCGGGAAAGAACAGTCTCTGGGCGAACTGACCGGGACGTTGGGCATCCCGAAAAGCAGCCTGCTGAACCTGTTGCGCGGGCTGTGCAATTCCAGGCACCTGGTTCGCGAGGGTCAGAAATACCGCATCGGGCCGGAGGCCGTCAGGCTGGCGGGCGCAATAGAAAGCTGTTTTGCCTCGCGCGCCCTGCCTGCCGACATCCGCTGCCAGGCTCAGCCTGAAATCCAATCAGGCGCCGAACTCGAAGCGCAAGCCGTCTGATCCTTGCGCCAACCGCTGCGCCGCAGGGTGGTTGTCGCGAACGCGGCCCGCGACCGCGGCCGCGGGCGTGGCCCGGCTATACTCCGTTCATTCCACATGCTTGGAGAACGGCGATGGACCGGCCTGGAGTGGTCAAGAGCGCGGGTCGCGTGCTGGAAATTCTGGAGTTGTTCGCCCGCATGAAATCGCCGCTGTCGGTGCGCCAGATGGCCGAACACCTGGACTACCCGCTTTCAAGCGCAGCGGCGTTGGTGAAAAGCCTCGAGAGCAAGGGCTACCTGACCTACGAGCAGGGCTTGCGGGCGTACCTTCCCACGGTACGGACTGCCCGCCTCGGCGAATGGGTCTATGACAGCCTGGCGCACAAGCAGGGCCTCATCCATCTGCTGATGGAACTGGCCGATCGCACGGGCCATACCGCGGTGCTCGCGGCGCGAAACGACGTCTTTGCCGATTACATTCACGTGGTGCCCGGGCAGTACGAACTGCAATTGAACGTTCCCCAAGGCACCCGGCGCCTGCTGTGCAAATCGGGACTTGGCTGGGCGATTCTGGCCGGGCACCCCGATCCGGCCATTCGCGACGTGGTCATCCGCACCCGTTCCATGCTGGGCCGGGCGGCCCAGCCCATCACTTACGACTGGTTGATGGTCAACATCCGGGAGGCGCGTATCCGCGGATATGCCCTGAGCCGGTCCTTGGTGCTCAAGGACGTGGGCATGGCGGCCATGGCGTTGCCGCCCATGCCCGACGGCTCGCATCTCGCCATCGGCGTCGGCGGCTACGTGCGCCAGATCGAGAAGGACCTCGATGACATCGTCGGCGCAATGAACGATTGTCTGCGCAATTCGAAGGCCGCGCGCAAGCATCCCGTCGGCGCTTCCACGAAAGGTGTCTGACCGCATGGCGGAAAACGCGGCCGTCATCAAGAGCGCCGGGCGCGTGCTGGAAATATTCGAGTATTTCGGCGAAAAGCGCGCGCCGCTCTCGGTGCGGGAGATCGCCGAGCATCTGGAGTATCCCTTGTCCAGCACGGCGGCGCTCATGAAAAGCCTCGATGTGCTCGGTTACGTCAGCTACGAGCGCCACCTGCGCGCTTATCTGCCGACAGTCCGCCTTTCGCGCCTCGGCGAATGGGTCTACGAGGCCATCGCCCACAAGCAGGGCCTGGTTGAACTGCTGGCGCGGCTGGCGGAGAAAACGGGCGAGACGGCCATCCTGAGCGCGGAAAACGACATCTATGCCCAGATCGTGCACATGGTGCCCGG
>DATNCF010000110.1:0-3479 GCA_035571675.1 Burkholderiales bacterium
ACGGTGAGCATGTTGAGCGCGGGCGGGCAGTCGAGCAGGATGAAGTCGTAGTCGGCGGCGATGGGCGCGAGCGCTTCTTTGAGGCGCGTCTCGCGGTGTTCCAGTTCGATCAGCTCGATTTCCGCGCCGGCCAGGTCGCGGTTGGCGGGCAGGAGGTCGTAGCCGCCCTTTTCGAAGCGCACGCGCACGGCGCTGGCTTCGGCCAGGCCCAGCACCACCTGGTACACGGTCTGGCTGAGTTCGCGCTTGTCCACGCCGCTGCCCATGGTGGCATTGCCCTGCGGGTCCAGGTCCACCAGCAGCACGCGGCGGCCGGACTCGGCGAGACTGGCGGCAAGGTTGACGCTGGTGGTGGTCTTGCCCACCCCGCCCTTTTGATTGGTGACGGCGATGACGCGGGTCACGCTGCGCCCACCAGGATGAGATGGCGTTCCGCATCGACGCCCGGCACGTTCAGGCGGATTGCTTCTTTCACTGCAAAGCCCGCAGGCAGGGCGGCGATTTCGTCCTTGGGGTACTGGCCCTTCATGGCGGCGAACAGGCCGCCGGGGGCCAGCAGGTGTCTGGCCTGGGCGATGAAAATGGCGATTTCTGAATAGGCGCGCGAAATGATGATGTGGAAGGACTGCGCGCTTTTCCATTCCTCCACGCGCGCCGCGATGACTTCGACGTTGGGGAGGCGCAACTCGGCCTTGGCCTGTTGCAGGAAGGCGGCCTTCTTGGTGTTGCTGTCCAGCACGGTGACCTGGATTTCAGGTTTGGCAATGGCCAGCGGGATACCGGGCAGGCCGGCGCCGCTGCCCACATCCAGCAGGCGGGTTGCCGGCTTCAAGGGCAAGTGTGGAGCGACGGCGAGGCTATCCGCGACGTGCAGTGCAACCATTTCTCCCTGATCCCGAATCGCCGTGAGGTTGTACGTCTTGTTCCATTTCTTCAATTCGGCCAGATAACGCGCCAGCAACTCGCCCTGAGCTTCCGACACGTCCAAGCTCAGCGCTCCCCCGCTGCCCAGGATCTGATCCCTGAGGTCAGTAAGCAACCACTCTCTTCCGGTGGCCCTATTCACGAAGCTTGACGCAGCTTGGTGCCCTGGTTGCGACGCTTCAGGTGCACCAGCAGCAGCGCGACGGCCGCCGGCGTCATGCCCGAAATACGACCCGCCTGCCCAATGGTGGCCGGGCGATGCTGGGCGAGTTTTTGCCGCGCTTCGAACGACAGGCCGCGCACGTCGGCATAGTCCATGTCTTCGGGCAGCAGTGTGGCTTCCTGCTCGGCACGCCGCTCCACCTCGCCCTGCTGGCGGGCGATATACCCGGCGTACTTGGCCTGGATGTTCACCTGCTCCCTGACCTCGGGCGGCAGTTCGGGCGCCGGATCGGCGATGAGGCTCACAGCGGCGTCGTAGCCCACGTTAGGGCGCCTCAGCAGGTCGAGCAGGGTGTATTCACGCTCCAGGGGCTGGCCGAGCACTTCGACCGCCCTGGCCTCGTCTACGGTCCCGGGACGCACCCAGGTGAGCCTGAGCCTTTCCTGTTCTGAAGCAATGGCATCCCGTTTGCGATTGAAATGGTCCCAGCGGGCATCGTCCACCACGCCCAGCTTGCGCCCGACGTCGGTGAGCCGCAGGTCGGCATTGTCCTCGCGCAGCATCAGCCGGTATTCGGCCCGGCTGGTGAACATGCGGTAGGGCTCGGTGACGCCGCGGGTGATGAGGTCGTCCACCAGCACGCCCAGGTAGGCCTGGTCGCGGCTGGGGGTCCAGGGCTCGCGGTCCCGTACCTGCAGGGCGGCATTGATGCCGGCCAGCAGACCCTGGGCGGCCGCTTCCTCATAACCCGTGGTGCCGTTGATCTGGCCGGCGAAGAACAGCCCGCCGATGGCGCGGGTTTCCAGGGACGGTCGCAACGCCCGGGGGTCGAAGTAGTCGTACTCGATGGCGTAGCCGGGGCGCAGGATATGCGCCTTCTCCAGCCCGCGAATGGAATGGATGAGTTCCACCTGCACGTCGAACGGCAGGCTGGTGGACACGCCGTTGGGATAGATCTCGTGGGTGGTCAGGCCCTCGGGCTCCAGGAAGATCTGGTGGCTGGATTTGCCCGCGAAGCGGTGAATCTTGTCCTCGATGGACGGGCAGTAGCGCGGCCCCACCCCTTCGATCACCCCGGTGTACATGGGCGAGCGGTCCAGGCCGCCGCGGATGATGTCGTGGGTGCGCTCGTTGGTGTGGGTGACCCAGCACGGCAACTGCCGGGGATGCAGGGCGGCGTCGCCCAGGAAGGAGAACACCGGGACCGGGGTGTCGCCGTCCTGCACCTCCATGACCGAAAAGTCGATGCTGTTGCCGTCCAGCCGCGGCGGCGTGCCGGTCTTCAGCCGCCCCGCCGGCAACTTGAGCTCGCGCAGCCGCGCCGCCAGGCTGATGGATGCGGGGTCCCCTGCCCGGCCCGCGACGTAGTTGGTCAGTCCGACGTGCACCAAGCCGCCCAGGAAGGTGCCGGTGGTCAGCACCACGGCCCGTGCGCGGATGCGGATGCCAAGCTGCGTCACCACCCCGGCCACCCGCTCGCCTTCCAGGATGAGGTCGTCGGCGGCCTGCTGGAACAGGGTCAGGTTGGGCTGGTTCTCCAACCGGGTGCGGATGGCCTTTCTGTACAGCACGCGGTCGGCCTGGGCGCGGGTGGCGCGCACGGCCGCCCCCTTGCTGGAATTCAGGATGCGGAACTGGATGCCGGCCTCGTCGGTGGCCATGGCCATGGCCCCGCCCAAGGCGTCCACTTCCTTGACCAGGTGGCCCTTGCCGATGCCGCCGATGGACGGATTGCAGGACATCTGGCCCAACGTTTCAATATTATGTGTCAGCAATAGTGTTCTACTGCCAGCGCGCGCAGCAGCAAGGGCGGCCTCCGTCCCGGCATGGCCGCCGCCAATCACAATCACATCGAAAGTCGCTGGGAAATCCATCGGATGAGCAGAATACGCTGCCAAGTCAAGGGCGGGGATTCTATCTGGTCGTCAGTTAATTGGACAGTGTTCCACGTGGAACAGTGGGCATCGCATGGCCGGATTGTTCCACGTGGAACATTTGAGCACGGTAACTTTTGTCGCAGTCACACTTAACCATAAGAAACAAAAGCTTAAATGAAAACGGCCGGAATTCCCCGGCCGTTGATATGGTTTTACGTTCTATCAACTAAGATTTAACCCCAGCAGTTCGCGCCGCAGCTGCAATTCCCTGGGGAGGGACCCGCCCAGCATCTTGAACAGCTCATCATGGGCCGCCAGTTCGGCTTTCCAGTCTTCAGCCTCGATGGAAGTAACGGCCTGGAACTGCTCGGGCGAGAACGCCAGGCCCTTCCACTCCAGGTCGGTGAAGTCCGGCACCCAGCCCAACGCGGTTTCGCGCGCGTGCGCCCTGCCCTCGCAGCGCTCCACAATCCATTTCAGCACCCGCATGTTGTCGCCGAAGCCCGGCCACACGA
>DATNCF010000111.1:0-4648 GCA_035571675.1 Burkholderiales bacterium
TATCTGCCTTCCCCAACGGGGAAGGGCCGGGGATGGGGGAAACGTGAATAGAAAATTCCTATTAGGTACCTGGCAAAGATACGCGCCGGCCCGCCGGCAAGAGGCGGAAGTACGCCCGAAAAGGGTGCTCTATTCGAAGGAATGGACAGCGCCCACGTTCGGATAATCCGATGGTGTCAAAGCGCGTCAAGGGTCCAAAAGATCGGACCCGGCGAAAGCAATAAGCGATGTGGAGAACCACATGATCGGCAAACTGGACGAAAGCTTGAATTTCCACAGCACGGCGCTGCTCCTGCGCGCCGAGCGCCAGCAATTGCTCGCCTCCAACATCGCCAACGCGGACACCCCGGGCTACCAGGCGCGCGACTTCAATTTCTCGGCCGCGTTGGCCGCGGCCACCGGCAGCGATACGGGCAGGGTGAGTGCAAGCGGCGGCTTGGCACGCACCGACGCCAAGCATATCGATACCCATGGCGGAGCGAGCTTGCCCGGCGGCATGAAGGTGCAGTACCGCGCGCCCAGCCAGGCGGCCCTGGACAACAACAGCGTGGACGTGGACGTGGAGCGCGCGCAGTTTGCCGACAACACTGTGCGCTACGAGGCCTCGCTGCGCTTCCTCAACCAGCAGATCAAGAACCTGCTGTCGGCCATACAGAGCAGCTAGGAACAGGACCAAGGGAATAGGAGACTCGCATGTCGCCATTCAACATTTTCGACGTGGCCGGCAGCGGCGTTTCGGCGCAGAGCCAGCGGCTCAACGTGGTGGCGAGCAACCTCGCCAACGCCGACAGCGCCACCGGCCCCGACGGCAAGCCCTATCGGGCCCGCCAGGTGGTGTTCCAGTCCGTGCCCCTGGACGGCACCGGCCAGAGCCAAGGGACAACGACAGGCGTGCGCGTGGCCGACGTGGTGGAGGACTCCTCTCCCATGCGCAAAATCCACGACCCGGGCAACCCCGCGGCCGACGAAGCAGGCTATGTCACGCTGCCCAACGTCAACGTGGTGGAGGAGATGGTGAACATGATCTCCGCCTCGCGCGCCTACCAGACCAACATCGACGTCATGAGCACCGCCAAGAGCATGCTCATGAAGGTCCTTACCCTCGGCTCATAACGCGGGTTCATAAATCGGGTTCATGACATGAGCGTCTCCTCCGTTGCCTCGAGTTCCTCCGCCTCGTCCTCGACGACGCCGGCCACCACGGCCAGCGGCCAGCAGGACCGCTTCCTCAAGCTGCTGGTGGCGCAGCTGCAGAACCAGGACCCGCTCAATCCCATGGACAACTCCGCCATCACCACCCAGATGGCGCAGATCAGCACGGTGAGCGGCATCGAGCAGTTGAACGACACCCTGAAGTCGCTCACCAGCCAGCAGAACGCCTCGGACCAGGTGCAGGCCGCCACCCTGGTGGGCCACCAGGTGCTGGTGAACGGCAGCACCATCGCCCTGTCGGGCGGCGCGGCGGCGGCGGGCTTCTCGCTGGACCAGGATGTGGACCAGCTGAGCGTGTCTATCCTCGATGCCTCCGGCAACGTGGTGCACACGGCCAACGTCGGCGCGCAGAAGAGCGGCCTGCACACCTTTCAGTGGGACGGCCTCACCGACAGCGGCGCGCGCGCGCCCGACGGCAGCTACACCTTCAAGGTCACGGGCACGGCCGCCGGCGCGGCCGTCACGCCGCAGGCCCTGGAGCTGGCCGCGGTGTACGGGGTGCGCACCAGCGACTCCGGCGCTCCCATCCTGGACCTCGGCAGCATGGGCACCGCCGCCCTGCCGGACATCAAGCAGATTTTCTAAAGCCTACGGCCTACTGAAAGGACACATCCATGAGTTTCCAACAGGGACTGAGCGGCCTCAACTCCGCGGCCAAGAACCTCGACGTCATCGGCAACAACGTGGCCAACTCCAATACCGTGGGCTTCAAGCAGTCCACGGCGCAGTTCTCGGACGTGTACGCCAATTCGCTGGCGGGCGCGGGCGGCCTCCAGGTGGGCATCGGCACGCAGGTGAACGCCGTGCAGCAGAACTTCTCGCAGGGCAACATCAACACCTCCACCAACCCCCTGGACATGGCCATCAACGGCGGCGGTTTCTTCCGCGTCAGCCACGGCGGCGCCATCACCTACAGCCGCAACGGCCAGTTCACCCTGGACAAGACCGGCTACATCGTCAATTCCGAGGGCGAGCGGCTGACCGGCTATCCCGCCAACGCGGCCGGCGGCATCGTCACCTCCACTCCCATCGACCTGCAGCTTTCGCAGGCCGACATCGCGCCCAAGGCCACCGCCAACGCCGGCATCGTGTGCAACCTGGACGGACGCGCCAGCACGCTGTCCGCGTCGGCCTTCGACATGAACGACACCTCGACCTACAACACCTCCACGTCGCTGTCCACTTATGACAGCCTGGGCAACCCGCACACCCTGTCGCTGTATTTCCTGAAAACGGCCGCCAACACCTGGAGCGTGTACGGCGCGCAGGACGGCACGGCGGTGGGCAGCGGGGCGCTGGGCGCGGTGACCTTCACCTCCACCGGCGCCATCGACACCACCGCCACCACGCTGCCGTTCACGGTTTCCGCGGCGGTGGGCGGCGGCGCCGCATCGCCGCTCGCCTACACGCTCGACTTCACCGGCAGCACGCAGTTCGGCAGCGCCTTCGGCGTGAACCAGCTCAACCAGGACGGTTATACCTCCGGCCACCTGTCGGGCTTCTCGGTGGGTTCGGACGGCGTGATCCAAGGCCGTTACACCAACGGCCAGACCCGCGCCCAGGGACAGGTGGTGCTGGCCACGTTTACCAACCCCAACGGCCTGCAGCCGCTGGGCGGCAACAACTGGGGCGAGTCGCCGCAGTCGGGCGCCGCGGTGGTGGGTTCGCCCGGCACCGGCAGCCTTGGCCTGTTGCAGGCCGGCGCGCTGGAAGATTCCAACGTCGACCTGACCGCCGAGCTGGTGAACATGATCACCGCGCAGCGCGTGTACCAGGCCAACGCTCAGACCATCAAGACCCAGGACCAGGTGATGCAGACCCTGGTGAACCTGAGGTAATCGAACAAGGGGGCATGCCCCCTTGTAAATCCCCCACTTCAGAGGAAGCGCGCTAATTGTCTAACCGGATTTTCGAAGTCGAAGGCCGTAGCGCTTCCAGGATCGCGGGTTAGGGCACAACGATATGGACAAACTAGTTTACACAGCGATGACCGGCGCCAAGGCGGACATGGTGCGCCAGGACGTGCTCACGCACAACCTGGCCAACGTGTCCACGCCGGGCTTCCGCGCCCAGACCGTGGCCTTCCGCTTCGTGCCGGTGCAATCCGCCGACACGCCGGACACGCGCGTGATGAGCCTCGAGTCCACGCCCGGCGTCGACATGACCGCCGGCCCCATTCAGCGCACCGGCAATCCCCTGGACATCGCCGTCAACGGCCCGGGCTGGATCACGGTGCAGGCCGAGGGCGGCGAAGCCTACACGCGCAACGGCAGCCTGACGGTATCGCCCGAGGGCGTTCTGCAAACGCAAACGGGACGTCCGGTAATGAGCGACGGCGGACCGATCACCGTCCCGCCCAATTCCAGCATCAGCATCGCCTCCGACGGAACAGTGTCGGCTACGCCTTCAGGTAACTCGGTGAAGAGCGTGGTGTCGCTTGGAAGAATCAAGCTGGTGAATCCGCCGGAAGGATCGCTTGATCGCGGCGATGATGGGTTGTTCAGAATGAAAACGGGTGGTTCCGCCGACGTGGACCCGAAAGTGGTCGTCGCGCCCGAATCCATCGAAGGCAGCAACGTGAACCCGGTTGAAGCGCTTGTTGGAATGATTGCTTTGGCGCGGCAATTCGAAGCGCACATGAAATTGATACAGAACGCGGAAAGCAACGCAGCCAAAGGGTCGCAGTTGCTGAATACGAATTCTTAAATCGGTACTGGCACTGATTAGGCCTTAAGGGGATCGCCCTCTCCCTCAGTCCCTCTCCCCCTGGGAGAGGGAAGCAAAACCCGCGGGGTTAACCCCCTCTCCCACTGGGAGAGGGAAGCAAAACCCGCGGGGTTAAACCCCTCTCCCACTGGGAGAGGGGCTGGGGAGAGGGCAACGAGAAATTTATCGGCATATCGAGCAGTGACTTGAGACGTCGGACGGCAAAGGCTAATAAGGGAAAACATTCATGATTCGTTCCTTGTGGATTGCTAAAACTGGTCTTGATGCCCAGCAGACGCAGATCGACGTGATCTCGCAGAACCTGGCCAACGTCAGCACCAATGGCTTCAAGCGCTCGCGCGCCGTGTTCGAGGACCTGCTGTACCAGACCGTGCGCCAGCCCGGCGCGCAGTCCTCGCAGCAGACCCAGCTTCCCTCGGGGCTGCAGCTCGGCACCGGCGTGCGGCCCGTGGCCACCAGCCGCACCATGAGCCAGGGCAACCTGCAGCAGACCGGCAACTCGCTGGACCTCGCCATCAACGGCAACGGCTTTTTCCAGGTGCAGATGCCCGACGGATCCACCTCGTACACGCGCGACGGCGCCTTCCAGGTGGATGCGCAGGGACAGCTGGTCACCTCCAGCGGCTATCCGGTCAACCCCGCGATCAACATTCCCGCCAACGCGCAAAGCATCACCATCGCCAAAGACGGCATCGTGTCGGTCACGCTG
>DATNCF010000112.1:0-2150 GCA_035571675.1 Burkholderiales bacterium
GAGCCGGTATGCACCCAGGTCACCAGGATTGAAATCACCGAGCCCTTGTGGCCGCCCGCGATCCAGCGCTTGCCCACCGCATGGGTCACATAGAAGCTGCCGTGGAAAACGATGTTGGCGATGGCGTTGAATCCGTTCGGCGAGAGGTCCTTGGTCGGGCTGATGAAGTTGCCGGCGGCGTTGTTGACCAGGCCGGTGAGCGGGCCGGCCTCGTCCCAGATGCGCTGGACCATCGCGTCCACCGCCTGCGCGTCGCGGATGTCGACGGCGTGAGTCCGGACTGTGCCGCCGTATTTTTGGGTTAATTCCTTTGAACAGGAATCTAAAACAGCTCCCCGCCGCCCGGCGATCCAGACTTCGGCGCCGAGCTGCAGGTAGCGGGTGGCGATTTCCTTGCCCAGGCCGGTGCCGCCGCCGGTCACCAGGATGCGCTTACCCTTGAGCAGTCCCTCTTTGAACATGGCGTTCCTCTCTCCGAAGAACGCCTATTTTAATCGCCGGACTCAGGCAGCGACGCTTTCCACGGGTGCGTAGGAGGCGATGCCGTTGCCGAACGACCAGTTCTCCTTCGCTGTTTCGACCAGGTTGACCAGGACATCCTCGGGCCGAAGCTGCACCGCGGCGGCGAGCCGCTCGGCAATGGTGCGGAACAGGGCGCGCTTCAGGTTCAGCGAGCGCCCGAAGCTGATGGTGATGTCGATGATCACCAGGTCGCGACTGCGCGCGATGCCGAGGTATTCGCGGTCGTAGATGAAATCCTCGGGGTCGTGCTCGGTGACCAGCTGGAAGCGGTCCTTGGCCGGCACGTCGATGGTTTCCATCATTGCCTGGTGGATTGCGTCGCCGACCTTGCGGCGGTACGACGCGGGCTTGCCCTTGAGCAGCGAGATGCGGACGAGTGGCATGGCCCGTACCCCTACGCGAAGGAGACCGAGGCGTCGGCGAAGGCCTGCACCAGCGTCAGTCCCGGCTTGTCGATGCGGAAGCAGGCGCCGTTTTCCAGCACCACGTCCTTGCGGCTGTTCTCTTCGGTGATCCAGACCGTGCCCTCGCGGGCGCAAAGCGTGGCGCCCATACTGTCCCGCAGCTTGAGGGTCTGCCCGCGGGCGAGCCGCAGGGCACCGGAGGCGATTTCGAGTTTCATGGCGTGTTCCTTTTCCTTTCGTTGCAGGGTGACGATCAGCCCAGGCGCGCAATCCAGCGCGGCCCGACCAGCGCCTTGACGTGATCCCACAGCCAGGCCAGTCCGGCGCCGACCGTGCGGGCGCGCTCGCGGTGCGCTTCCGCGAACAGGCGGCGGCGCAGTTGCGGGTCTTGGTAGAACTCTTCCATTACGTAGCGGTTCATGTGCTTCTCCTTGCGTTTGACATGCACATGCTGCATCCTTGCTTCCTAGGGCTCAAACGGGGAATTCTCAGGTCTGGCATGCAAAAATCTCATGCAACGCAGCAACCCAGGCTGCCGTCCCTCGACCTGCTGAAGGGCTTCGAGGCCGCCGCCCGACTGCTGTCCTTCACCAAGGCGGGCGAGGAGCTGTACCTGTCGCAGTCGGCGGTGAGCCGGCAGATCCAGGAGTTGGAGGACCAGCTCGGCGTGCCCCTGTTCGAGCGCCGCCACCGCGCGCTGGCCCTGACCGAGGCCGGCCAGACCCTC
Source organism: Burkholderiales bacterium (assembly GCA_035571675.1). GTDB lineage: Bacteria > Pseudomonadota > Gammaproteobacteria > Burkholderiales > SG8-39 > CAIYPG01. The sequence continues at coordinate 1,654 of DATNCF010000112.1, forward strand.
TACGTCGCCGCTGCGCAGGCGCTGGCGACGATGCGCGCCGTCACCGACCGCCTGCGCGCGGGCCGTGGCCGCCAGACCCTGGCGGTGACCACCACGCAATCGTTCGCCTCGCTCTGGCTGATCCCGCGCCTGGCAGGCTTCACGCGCAAGCACCCGGAGCTGGACGTGCGCATCAGCGCCGATACGCGCGTGCTGGACCTGGAGCGCGACGGCCTCGACCTGGCGATCCGGCACGGCCCGGCGGCGATGGTCGGCCCGCACGTGCTGCGCCTGTTCGGCGAGCGCGTATTCCCGGTGTGCAGCCCGAAGCTGATGAAGGATCCGAAAAGGCCCATGCGCGAGCCGGCGGACCTGCGCCACCACGTGCTGCTGCAGTACGACGATCCGGACGGCCGCCACCCGTGGCTGCACTGGAAGACCTGGCTTGAAGTCGAGCGCCTGACTGACCTGCGGCCGGCGGGCAACCTGACGTTCTCGGGCTACGAACAGATCATTCC
>DATNCF010000113.1:0-2210 GCA_035571675.1 Burkholderiales bacterium
GTGAGGTGCAACAGTGCGTAAATCAACATCGAGCCATGGCCGTTGGACAGCACGAAGCGGTCGCGGTCGAACCAGTGCGGATTGCCGGGGTTGTGCTTGAGATGGTTGCCCCAGAGCGCGACGGCAATTTCGGCCATGCCCATTGGCGCGCCGGGATGTCCCGAGTTGGCTTGTTGTACGGCATCCATGGCCAGTGCCCGAATGGCATTGGCCATGTTCTCGCGGTTCGCGTTTGCCGCAGGTGAATCGTTGAACATCAGAGACGGCTCCGGGGGGTGTATCAGGGGAAACCCGAGATTTTACCCGCCGGTGTGATCAAGCCCATCAGGCAGGAGCGGTGGCGCAGGCTCCTGGCGCCCATTCCATCGTCTACAGTCACACTCATGCAAGGCCTCCACCTCACTGCCGACCTGTACCGGTGCCGCTGCGATGCGAGCTGGCTGACGGACGCGCAAAGGCTGGCCGACTGGTGCATCAAGGCGGCGGAGGCGGTGGGACTGCAGCCCGTCAATCAGCTCTTCCATGCTTTTCCCGGTGCCGAGGGCGGCGCGGGCGGCGTCACGGCCGCAGTGCTGCTGGCCGAGTCGCACGTGTGCCTGCATACCTGGCCCGAGCAAAAGGCGGTGACCCTGGACGTCTACGTCTGCAACTTCGGCGGCGACCACTCGGCCAAGGCGCGCGGCCTGATGTACGCGCTGGTCAACCACTTCCAGCCGGAATGGACCGAGCAGCGGTCGTTAGACAGGGGCGATGGGGAATGAAATCACGAAGGGCGCGGGCCCCGCTTTGCGGGGTCGACCAGAGATTTCATTCCCAAGCGGTTCGGGCTCGATGCCCGGACCGCGAAGCAGACGCTGGCGTGCCCAACGGATGAATGCCCAAGCCATGATCCTGGCCGCCGGCCGGGGCGAGCGCATGCGCCCCCTGACCGACCACTGCCCCAAGCCGCTGCTGGAGGTGCGCGGCAAGCCGCTGATGCAGTACCACACCGAGGCGCTGGGCCGCGCGGGTTTTCGCGACCTGGTGGTGAACACGGCTTGGCTGGGGCATCAGATCGATAGTCACTTTTCCGGCCTCGACGGGCCGACGGCGCAGGATCCCCAGTCCCCGCGGATCCACTACTCGCACGAGGGCCGTGACTTCGGCGGCGCCCTCGAGACGGCCGGCGGCATCGCCCGGGCCTTGCCGCTGCTGGACGACGTGTTCTGGCTGGTCGGTGGCGACGTGTATGTGCCGCAGTTCGAGTTCTCGCGCGGCGCGCTGGAGCGCTTCGCCGCCAGCCGCATGCTCGCGCATATTTTTCTGGTACCGAATCCGCCGCAGAACCCAAAGGGCGATTTCGGCTTGCGCGCGGACGGCGTGGCGCTCAATCAGGCCGAGCCGCGCTTTACCTACTCGACCATCGGCCTGTACCGCAAAGACTTCTTCGCGAGTCTGCCGGCCGGCAACCCGCAAGGCCTGAAAGCCCCGCTGGCCCCATTGCTGCGCGCGGCGATGGACAATGAGCAGGTCACCGCCGAGATCTACGCCGGGCAGTGGGCCGACGTGGGAACGCCCGGGCGGCTGGCCGAACTGAACACAAGATGAACCATTCGATCTATGCCGCGCGCCGCGCCCGTGTTGCCACCGAATTGGGCAAGGACGGCATCGCGGTCATCCCGACGGCGCCCGAGCGGCCGCGCAACCGCGACAGCGATTTTCCGTACCGCCACGACAGCTATTTCTACTATCTGACCGGCTTCACCGAACCGAATGCCTGGCTGGTGATCACAGGCGACGGCAAGAGCACCTTGTTTTGCGCGCCGAAAGACCTGGAGCGCGAAATCTGGGACGGTTATCGGCTCGGTCCGGAGGCCGCGCCGGCGGCGCTGGGGGTGGATGCGGCGCATTCGGCGGGCGAGCTGGACGCGCAGTTGCCCAAGTTGCTGGAAAACCGCGACGCGGTCTGGTACCCGTTCGCGATCCATGAGGGCCTGGAGTCGCGCGTGGGCGGCTGGCTCAACCAGGTGCGCGCGCGCGTGCGTTACGGCGCCCTGTGCCCCGAGCAGCAGCGCGACCTGTGCGCGATTCTCGACGAGATGCGCCTGGTCAAGGACGCGCACGAACAGGACATCATGCGGCGCGCCGGGCAGATCAGCGCGCGCGGCCATGTGCGCGCGATGAAGCTCGCCGCGCGCATGCTGCGGGGTGGCAAGGACGTGCGCGAATAC
>DATNCF010000114.1:0-6946 GCA_035571675.1 Burkholderiales bacterium
AGTCGGTGTTCGTGCCCCTGATGGCGCCCGCGATTCTGCTCATGGGCATCGGCCCCATCGCCAAGTGGCAGCGCGATGCCATGGACAGCGTGGCAACGAAGCTCGCGCTTCCAGCGCTCGTGGCTGTCGTTGCATCGGCCATCGTGCCTCTGTTTCTCGGCCGCTGGAGTGCACTGGTGTTCCTGGGGTTGCTGCTGGCGTTCTGGGTGGTGGTCACTACTTTCGTCACGCCGCGCTTGAAGCTCGCCGGCGCGCACGACTGGGCCGAGCGGCGGCGGCGCCTCGCCACGCAGTCGCGCGCCTGGTGGGGCATGCTGGTCGCGCATTTCGGCATTGCCGTGTTCATCCTGGGCGTGACCGTGGCCAAGGGCTACGAGCAGGAAACCGACGTGCGCATGAGCCCCGGCGACACCACCCAGCTCGCCGGCTACACCTTCGCCCTGCGCGCCATGGAGCCGGTGAACGGCCCCAACTACACGGCCACGCGCGCCACCGTCGACGTCACCCGCGACGGCGCCGCCGTGGCGGTGATGACGCCCGAGAAGCGCCTGTACACCGTGCAGAACATGCCGCTCACCGACTCGGCCATCGACGCCGGCGTGTGGCGCCACCTGTACGTGTCCATGGGCGAGCCGCTCGCCGGGCCGTCGGGCGAGCGTGCCTGGATCATGCACATCCAGTTCAAGCCCCTGGTGGGCTGGATCTGGAGCGGCTGCCTGCTCATGGCGCTGGGGGGTGGACTGGCTGCTTCCGATCGGCGCTATCGCATCACCTTCCGCAAACGCGCAGCGATTGCGGGCAACGAGGCTACGTCATGACCGATACGATCGCACCGCAAGCAAAGGCTGCTTCCATGGGGCCAAAACCCGCCGGCTCGCGCTGGCGCTACTTCGTGCCTCTCGGAATTTTCGTGGTGGTGCTGGTGTTCCTCGGCGTGGGCCTCAAACTCGACCCGCGCGAAGTACCCTCGCCCTTCATCGGCAAGCCGGCACCCGCGTTCTCGCTGCCGCGTCTTGAACGACCTGAAGCCGCCATCTCCAAAGCCGACATGCAGGGCAAGGTTTGGCTGCTCAATGTCTGGGCGTCGTGGTGCGTGACTTGCCGCGAGGAGCATCCGGTGCTGCTTTCCTTGTCGAAGAGCGGGGTAGTGCCCATTATCGGGCTGAACTACAAGGACGAGCGCGACGAGGGGATGCGTTGGCTGAAGCAGTTCGGCAGCCCGTACCAAACATCGGCCTACGATCATGAGGGCAAGACCGGCATCGACTATGGCGTGTACGGCGTCCCCGAGACGTTCGTCATCGACAAGAAGGGGGTGGTGCGCTACAAACAGATCGGGGCGGTGACGGAAGAAGCCTTGAATAAAAAAATCCTTCCACTGGTGAAGCAGCTCAATGCGGAAAGCTAAGGGCACGTTGTTGCGTTGGCTGGTTTGCTCGCTCGTTTTACTGCGCCTGCTGACGTTTTCCCCAGCTCACGCGGCAGACGCGCCGCCCGCGGCAGGTGATCCCGTCCTCGAAGCCCGTGTAGTCGCTTTCACCAGCAACCTGCGCTGCCTTGTCTGCCAGAATGAATCCCTGGCCGCATCGCAAGCCGATCTCGCCATCGACCTGAAAAACCAGATTCGCGACAAGATGCGCGCCGGCGAAAGCGACGACGCCATACGCGACTACCTCGTCGCGCGCTACGGCGACTTCGTGCTGTACAAGCCGCCGCTCAAGGCCACCACCGTTCTGCTGTGGGCCGGGCCGTTTGCATTGCTGGTCATCGGCCTCATTGTTCTTGGCCTGAACATCCGCCGCCGCGCCGCCGCAGGCAGCGGCGCGCTGTCCGCGGAGGACCACGCCCGCGCCCGCGAGCTGCTGCAGGAAGCGGAGCGGCAATGACGGGCTTCATCATCGGGGCGGCCGTGCTGGTCGCGGCCGTGCTGGCCGCGCTGTTACGCCCCCTGCTGCGGCCGCTGCCGCGTCAAGGCGCGCCGCAGGCCCCGACCACGGTGCAGGGCACCAACGCCCAGGTCTACGCCGAGCAGTTGGGCGAACTCGACGCCGAGCTGAAAAGCGGCGCGCTCACCCAGGCGCAGTGGACCGAGGCGCGCACGGAACTGGAACGCCGGGTGCTGGAGGAACAGAGCGCCGCGCCCCCAGCCGCCCAGCCCGCGCGCGCGCCGCGCGCCGCCCTCGCATTGGCGATTGCCGTGCCGGTTGCAGCGGCGACGATGTATGCCTGGCTGGGCAATCCGGCCGCGCTATCGCCCGCGCCTCCGACCCGGGCCGCTCCGCAAATCACGTCCGACCAGATCAATGCCATGGTGGAACGCCTCGCCGCGCGGATGAAGGACAACCCGAAGGATGTGCAGGGCTGGATGATGCTCGGGCGCTCCTACGCCGTGATGGGCCGCTACGACGACGCGGCCAAGGCCTACGGCAAGGCCGCCGACCTGCAGCCGTCCGACGCCCGCGTGCTGGCCGACTACGCCGACGCGCTGGCCATGGCGAATGGAAAAACGCTGGTTGGGCAGCCGGAGCAGGTCGTCAAGCGAGCGCTGAAGGCGGACCCGAACAACCTGAAAGCGCTATTGCTGGCGGGCACAGCGGCGTTCGAGCGCAAATCTTACGGCGAGGCAATCAAGCACTGGGAGAAGGCGGTCGGTCTGATGCCGCAGGACTCGGAAATCAAGCAGTCCATACAAAGCGGCATCGAGGAAGCGAAGAAGCGCCTGAAGTAACTCGCATGCTCTGGGCTGCTAGCCTCGCTTGCGCCGTACATTCGCCGATGCGCGCCCGCCTGTCGCAAGCTCCGCCGCGGCGGCCGGACTGCGGGCATGCTCAACGAACGCCTGCACGTAGTCGACCCGCACGTCCGCCTCGCGCATGCCGAGGAAAATCTGCTTGGCGATCCCCCTCCTCCCCAGCCGCACCGGGAACACCGGTAGCTTGCCGGCGTACTCCTCCACCAGCCAGCGTGGCAGGGCGGCCACGCCACGGCCGCTGGCAACCATCTGCAGCATGATGTCGGTGGTCTCGATTTCCTTGTGCTTGCGCGGCGTGATGTTGGCCGGCATGAGGAACTGGTTGTACACGTCCAGCCGGTCGATCTCCACCGGATAGGTGATGAGGATTTCGTCGGCGAGCTGTTCCGGCTGGATGTGCCGCAAACCGCGGAAGGCATGCTGCGGCCCCACCACCAGTACCTGCTCGTAGTCGAACACCGGCACGAAACGCAGGCCGCGCTTGCGCAGCGGGTCGGGCGTCACCAGCATGTCGATCTCGTGGCCGAACAGCGCGCCGATGCCGCCGAACTGGAATTTCTGCTTCACGTCCACATCCACGTCCGGCCACGCCTTGAGGAAGGGCGACACCACCTTGAGCAGCCACTGGTAACAGGGATGGCATTCCATGCCGATGCGCAGGTTGCCGCGCTCGCCCTTGGCGTACTGGGTCAGTCGCTCTTCGGCGTAGGTGAGTTGCGGGAGGAGCCTGTTGGCCACCGCCAGCAGGTATTCGCCGGCCTGGGTGGGATGGAGTTTGCGGCCCTCCCTGCGCCAGATTTCCACACCGAGTTGCTGCTCCAGCTTTTTCATGGTGTGGCTAAGCGCCGATTGCGTGAGGAACAGGTGTTCGGCCGCGGCGGTGAGCGAGCCGCGCCGCGCAACCTCCTGCATCACGGCGAGGTGAATGCGTTCAAGCATGGCCATGGAATTAATTTATGAGTGCAGGTAATGGATACATGAATTAATACCATTTTTATTCATGCTTGGAAATCCCTAAGATGGCCGGCATTCCATCGTAAAAGGAACCGGTCATGGTCACCACCCACAATCTGGGTTTCCCGCGCATCGGCGCCAAGCGCGAGCTGAAGTTCGCGCTGGAAGCCTATTGGAGCGGGCAATCGTCCCGCAATGACCTGAAAACCCTGGGAGCGGAGCTGCGCCGCCGGCACTGGCAGAACCAGGCCGGGCTTGATCAGGTCCCCGTGGGCGACTTTGCCTTTTACGACCAGGTGCTGGACATGAGTTTCACGCTTGGCAACCTGCCCGAGCGCGTGAGAGGCTTTCACGGAGATGCCCTGGATAACTATTTTCGCGTAGCACGGGGACGTTCGGCAAAGGCGGCCGAAGAGCATGCCGATTGCTGCGGCGGCGTTGCCGCGGGTGAAATGACCAAGTGGTTCGACACCAACTACCACTACATCGTGCCGGAGTTCAGCGCCGCCACGGAATTCAAGCTGGACGCCGGCCGCCTGCTGGAGCAACTGGCCGAAGCCAAAGACCAAGGCGTCAAAGCCAAGCCGGTGATCGTCGGCCCTGTCACCTATCTTTGGGTTGGCAAGGCCAAGGACGATTCGGACAAGCTGGCCCTGCTTCCCAAGCTATTGCCCGTCTACGCCGACCTGCTGGAAAGCCTGGCGGTCCAGGGGGTTGAATGGGTGCAGATCGACGAGCCGGTGCTGGTCACCGAGTTGGACGGCGCCTGGCAACACGCCTTCAAGCTGGCCTACCATCACCTCAAGTCAAGCCGCTTGAAGCTGCTGCTGGCCTCGTACTTTGGCCCCTTGCAGGAGAATCTGTACCTCGCCGCCAACCTGCCAGTGGCCGGCGTGCACCTCGACGCCGTGCGCGGACGCGACGACGTGGGACCGCTGCTGAACCTGCTCGCCGCGCACAAGATCGTTTCGCTGGGCGTGATCGACGGCCGCAACATCTGGAAGACTGATCTCAATGCAGTGCTGGACTGGCTGGAGCCCCTGGCCTCAAGGCTGGGCGAGCGGCTGTGGATCGCGCCGTCCTGCTCGCTGCTGCACGTGCCCGTGGACCTGTACAGCGAGCAGAAACTCGACGCCGAAGTGAAGTCGTGGCTCGCCTTTGCCCTGCAGAAGCTGGACGAACTGAAGGTACTCGGCGTCGCCCTCAACCGCGGCCGGGATGCGGCCAAGGCGGAACTCTCCGCCAACCAGGCCGCCCTCGCCGCGCGCCGCGCCTCGCCGCGCGTAAACGACCCCTCAGTCAAGGCCGCCCTGGCGAAACCGGACGCCGCGCTGGGCAAGCGCAAGAGCGCCTATGCCGAACGCGCCGCCCGGCAGGCCGCGCTGCTCAAGCTGCCCGCCTTCCCCACCACCACCATCGGCTCATTTCCGCAGACCGCCGAAATCCGCCATGCCCGCGGCGAGTTCAAGGCCGGCCGCATCGATTTCGCCGCCTACCGGAAGGCCATGCAGGGCGAGATCGCGCGCAGCGTGCGCGAGCAGGAGGCCCTGGAGCTGGACGTGCTGGTACACGGCGAGGCCGAGCGCAACGACATGGTGGAATACTTCGGCGAGCAGCTCGAAGGCTACGCCTTCAGCCAGTTCGGGTGGGTGCAGTCCTATGGCTCGCGCTGCGTCAAGCCGCCCATCCTGTTCGGCGACATCAGCCGCCCCAAGGCCATGACCGTGGAGTGGACCAAGTACGCGCAGTCGCTGACCGCGAAGCCCATGAAGGGCATGCTGACCGGGCCGGTCACCATCCTCAACTGGTCCTTCGTGCGCGACGACCAGCCGCGCTCGGTGTCGTGCAGGCAGCTCGCCCTGGCCATCCGCGGCGAAGTGCTGGACCTGGAAAAAGCCGGCGTGCGTATCATCCAGATCGACGAGGCGGCGCTGCGCGAGGGCCTGCCGCTGCGCAAATCACAGTGGAAGAAATACCTCGACTGGGCGGTGGAGAGCTTCCGCATCACGGCCAACGGCGTGGAAGACGAGACCCAGATCCACACGCACATGTGCTACTCGGAGTTCAACGACATCATCGCCTCCATCGCCGACATGGACGCCGACGTCATCACCATCGAGACTTCGCGCTCGGACATGGAATTGCTGGATGCCTTCGACAACTTCAACTACCCGAACGAGATCGGGCCCGGCGTCTACGACATCCACTCGCCCAACATCCCCACCCAGGAGCACATCGTGCAGCTGATGAGGAAGGCGGCCGAGCGCATTCCGGCTGAGCGGCTGTGGGTCAACCCGGATTGCGGGTTGAAGACGCGGCGATGGGAGGAAGTGATTCCAGCGCTGACCAACATGGTGTCAGCGGCCAAGGCGCTGCGCGCGAACTTGCAGCGCGAGCCCTATTGTCATACAACCCTCGAGCCGGTCATTGCCAAACGGTTCCGCCATCAATGTTGACCGCCTGCCCCGTGATCCATTTCCCCCGCTCCGACGCCAGGAACAGGCACAATTCCGCCACCTCATTGCCGTCGCCCGCATAGCCGAGCGGAATCATGTTCTTGATCAGCTGCCGCCAGGCATCATCGCGTCCCACGTCGTCCATCCGGTAGGTATCGATGATGCCCGGGCACACGGCATTCACGCGGATTCCGTCCTTGCCCAGTTCCTGGGACATGGCGCGGCTCAGCGCGTTGATGCCGGCCTTGGACGCGGCATAGGCCGCGGTGTTCTTGCCGGCGCGCTTGCTCGCGATGGAAGAGATGTTGATGATGCTGCCGCCGCTCCCTTGTTTCAGCATGTGCCGCGCCGCTTCCCGCGACAGCAGGAAGGTGCCGTCCAGGTTGGTCTCGATGACTTTCTTCCAGACGTCGGCGGCCAGTTCAACCACGGGCACACGATCGGCCCCGCGCGCGGCGCCGGCATTGTTGACCACGATGTCCAGCCGCCCCAGCTTCTCCACGGTCGTGCGCACCAGCGCCTGAACCGCCGTTTCGGAGGAAATATCGGAAACCAGCGCCAGGCACGTCCCGCCCGCCGCCTCGATCTCCGCCCTCACGCTCTCGATATCGCGCCAGCCGGCGGCTTTCTCGTCATCCGGATAGCGGTCGGGCGAGCGGCCCGTTCCGGTAATGACCACCTTCGCCCCGGCCCTGGCCAGCAGGCGGGCGATCGGCCGGCCGATGCTGCGCATCCGGCCGGCGCCGGTGACGATGGCGACTTTGCCCGCCAGTTCTTGCTCTTG
>DATNCF010000115.1:0-8352 GCA_035571675.1 Burkholderiales bacterium
CGGCGCACGACATCCACCGACAGGGGCTTGGAATCGCCGGGGCCTTTCACGCCATCGGGCTTCGGACCGGCGACGTGGTTGCGATCCAGACGCCAAACTGGCTGGAAGGCGTGCTGGTGTACCGGGCGGCGGCGGCGCTCGGGTGCGTGATCCTGCCCATCGTACACACCTTCGGTCCGGCTGAAGTGAGCTACGTGCTCAAGAACTCCGGCGCCCGCGCTTTGGTGGTCCCGGACCGCTGGCGCAACATCGACTACCTGGAGCGCCTGTCGAAAATCGACGCGCCCTCCCTATCCCGCCTCATCATCATAGGCGAGCAAGGGCCGAAAGACGCGATTCTGTGGACCGATCTGGCCGCGAAGGCGACCGAACGGTTCCCCGTGCCAACGCATGGCCCCGATGATGTCGCCCTGCTGCTCTATACCTCAGGCACGACGGCGGCGCCCAAGGGCGTCCTGCACAGCTCCAACACCCTGCTGGCGGAAATGGCCAGCGCGCGCCAGCGCCGCTACTATCCCGATGCGGCGACATTGTCGCCGTGGCCCGCGGGCCATATCGCCGGCGTGCTCGGGATATTTCGCCATGCCATCGACGGCACCCCGGCGGTGCTGATGGACCGCTGGGACCCGGACGACGCCGCCATGCTGGTCGAGCGCTACCAGGTCGCGGCCTGCTCGGGAACGCCGTTTCACGTCAACGGCCTGCTGGACGCCGCGGAGGCGGCCGGACGGAACATCACCTCGCTCAAGGACTTTATGTGCGGCGCCACCACCGTGCCCCCCATGCTGGTGGCGCGCTGCGCCAGCATCGGGGTGGCCACCTACCGCTCATACGGATCGTCCGAACACCCCACCATCACCTGGGGACGGCCCACCGATGCGCTGGAAAAGCGCCTGACCACGGACGGCGAGCTGACCGCGGGCAACGAGGTGCGGATATTGGATGACAACGGACGTGACCTGCCAGTGGGTGAAGAGGGGGAAATCGCGTCGCGCGGGCCCGAGCTGTGCCTTGGCTACATGGATGACCGCCTCAACACCGGCGCGTTCCTGCCCGGCGGCTGGTTCCTCACCGGCGACGTGGGACGCATGGACCCGGACGGCTTCCTTGCCGTTACCGACCGCAAGAAGGACATCATCATCCGCGGCGGCGAGAACATCTCCTCGCTCGAAGTCGAGAGCATATTGCTCAAGCATCCACGCGTCGCCGACGCCGCGGCGGTGGCCATGCCGGACGAACGCCTGGGCGAGACCGTGTGCGCATTCGTGGTGCTGCGCTCGGGCGACGCGCTGGAGCTCGCCTCGGTGCGCAGCCACTTCGAGGACATGGGCGTGGCCCGCTATAAGACGCCCGAGCGCATCGTCGTCGTGCGTGAATTGCCGCGGACGCCGACCGGAAAAGTGGTGAAGCACGAATTGCGCTCCTTGCTGAAGCAGCAAGGCTGACGCGGGGCACGTTCAGGACATCAATCAGGGAGTGAGCGGAGCATGGGGCTGGCGGAGCGCATTGAAGAAGTCATGGCCATCGCACCCGAATCGGGCGCCGTCGAGTTCGAGGGCCGATGGCACGCATGGGACCGGTTCGCGGCCGGGACGCAGTGGATCAAAAAGGCTTTCGCCGAAGCGCAGCTCGAGGCCGGCGCCCCGGTCGCTCTCGTCATCCGCAACCGGCCGGCGCACGCCGGCGCGGCGCTGGCCGTCGTCGCCTCGCGGCGCATGCTGGCGACGGTCAATCCGCACCAGAGCGCCGGGTCGGTCGCGGCCGATCTCGCGGACATGAGGGCGCCCGCCGTCGTTCTCGACCGGGAGGACTGGGCCAAGGATGAGGTTGCGCGCGCGGCGCGCGAATCCAGCCGCCTGGTGATCGCGATGGGCCGCGAGCCCGACGACCTGGAAGTGGTGTACCGCGCGGCCCGGCACGGGGATTATCAACCGCCCCAGCCCGAAGTGGCCGTTCAGATGCTCTCCAGCGGCACCACCGGCAAGCCGAAGCGCATCAATTTGAGTTACGGGGACCTCGAGGCGAGCGTATGGAACGTGACCGGGGGCCGCTGGGCGCGGGATGACAAGGGAAACCTGCGGCTGAACACATCGCCCAGTCTCATTTACTCCCCTTTGGGCCACATCGGGGGCCTGTGGTTTCTATTTTACTTGGCTTGCGAGGCACGTCCCTTTGTCCTGCTCGAGCGCTTCAACGTGCAGCAGTGGGTGGCCGCGGTCAAAAAGTACCGCCTGAAGAACACCGGCTTGGTGCCGGCGGCCATGCGCATGGTGCTGGATGCCGGAGTGCCGAAGGAAGACCTGGCCAGCCTGGTGGCGGTGGGCACCGGCACCGCGCCGCTCTCCGTGCAGCAATGGCGGGAGTTCGAGTCACGTTACGGCATTGCCGTCCTGCCCACCTACGGCTCGACCGAGTTCGCCGGGGCGGTGGCGAGGTGGAGCATTGAAGACCACAAGCAATTCATCGCCACCAAGCTCGGGGCCGCCGGCCGCGCCATACCGGGCAACCGGATTCGCATTGTCGATGTCCAGACGCATCAGCCCGTAGCGACCGGGCAACAGGGGCTGGTGGAGGTGAGTTCCAACCAGTTGCGTGGGGGCGAGTGGGTGCGCACCACCGACCTGGGACGCCTGGATGAAGACGGCTTTCTGTACATCCACGGCCGCGCCGACGGCGCCATCAACCGCGGCGGGTTCAAGATCCTGCCCGATGAAATCGAGCAGGCCCTGTTGCAGCATCCCGCGGTCCGCGACGCCGCGGCGTTCGGACTGCCCGATCCGCGGCTGGGCCAGGTCCCCGTTGCCGCGGTCGAGATCCACCCGGGCCAGCCGCGCCCGACGCCGGCGGAGCTGGACGCGTTCGCGCGCCGGCATCTGGTCACGTACAAGGTGCCGGTGCGCATCCTGGTGCTGGATGAGTTGCCCCGCACCGAATCCATGAAACCCAAGCTGCCCGCGCTTCGGCAACTGGCCCTCGACAACGCCCGACCCGAATGAACCAACCCGAGGCGCGCTCATGAAAGTCGCCATCGATCTTCCCGGCGCAGGCGTCGACACGCGCGACCGCGCCGAATTCGAAGATAGCATCGCCTTCGTCCTCGAGGCCGAGAAGCTGGGCGTGGATTCGGTGTGGGTGGCCGAGGCCTGGGGCATGGACTGCGTCGTGCCCATGGCCATTCTGGCGGCGCGCACCGCGCGCCTGCGCATCGGCTCGCACATCATGCAGATCAGCGCGCGCCGGCCGTCGATGGCGGCGATGACCGCGCTGACGCTCGCGCTCGCCTCCGGCAACCGCTTCCTGCTCGGCCTGGGCGTGAGCGGGCCGCAGGTGGTGGAAGGGCTCCACGGCGTGCCTTTCGCGCACCCCTACGACCGGCTGCGCGAGTACGTGCAGATCCTGCGGCTCGCGTTCTCGGGCGACAAGATTGTCCACGAAGGCAGGCAGTACCGCCTGCCGCTGCCGGGCGGCGAAGGCAAGGCGCTGCGCATCGCGCTGCCGCCCAACCCGGGCATCCCGATCCTGCTGGCCGCGCTCGGCCCCAAATCGCTGGAAATGACGGGTGAACTGGCCGACGGATGGCTCGGAACGGCGTTCATTCCCGAAGCGGCGGATATCTACTTGGACCGCCTGCGCGCCGGCGCGGCGCGCGTCCAACGCCTGCTCGACGGCTTCGAAGTGCGCATCCCGGTGCCGGCCGGCATCGGATCCGATGTTTCGAAGCTCATGGCGAGCCGCAAAGCGTCCCTGGCTTTTCAGATGGGAGGCATGGGCTCCCCGAAAACCAACTTCTACAACCAGGCGTTCCGGCGCGTGGGCTTCGAAGACACCGCCGCCGAGGTGCAGCGGCTGTGGAACAGCGGCCGGCGTGACGAGGCGGTCAAGCGCGTGCCCGATGAAATGGTCCTCAAGACCAGCCTGATCGGCACTGAAGCCGAGGTGCGCGAACGCCTGCGGCGCTATCGCGCCGCGGGCGTGACGATGCTCGGCGTGCAGCCGTTCGGTCGCAACCGTGACGAAAAGCTCGGCCTCATCGAGCGCATGGTGAAACTCTGCGCCGAGCTCGAAGCCGAAGGCCCGGCCGGCTCGGTCGCCGCTTGAGCGCGCCCATGGACTTCGCTTCGCACGTCGCCGGGCTGATCAAAGAGGATGGCGCCCGCCGCGCGGTTCAATACGACGGCGCATGGTATTCGTGGGGCCTCATGGCAGGCATCGCGGCGGGCATCGACCGGGCGCTCGCGGGGGCGGGCCTTGGAAGCGGCTCGACCATAGCGCTTGTGATGCGGGAGCGCCCGTGGACCGTCGGCGCCTTTTACGCCTTGCTCGCCACGCGCCGCGGCACGCTCATGATCGCCGGCCGCCAGCCCGACGCCGCTCTCGCCGCCGACATCCGCGCGCTGCGGCCATCGGCGCTGATCGCGGACGACGAGGACTGGCAAGCCCGCCAGGGCATCGTGGAGGCCGCGCGCGAGGCCGGATCGCTGGGTATAGGCCTCGCGCACGATGAAGCGGCGCCGGTGCGCGTCGTTTCCGGTCTCGACCGGGTCGGGCCAGGGCCTCACCACGCCCTGCCCCCAGGCTGCGCCGTGACGCTGCTCACCAGCGGCACCACCGGGCCGGCCAAGCGCATTCCCGTGACGTTCGCGGAACTGGACCGACGCCTCGCCGCGGGCCGCCCTTCCGCGGGTGTCGCGATCAACGCGCTTCCTCTCTACAACATGGGCGGCGTGTTCGGTCTGGTGGATGCGCTGGTGCGCGGGCGCCCGGTTTCGATCCTCGAGCGGTTTGACGTTTGGAAGTGGGCGGCCCTGATCCGCGAGCACCGCCCCAAGCGCGCCGGCGCCCCGCCGGCTGTGCTCAAAATGATGCTGGACGCGGACATCCCGCGCGAATACCTCTCCAGCGTCAAGCTCTATATAGGCGCCTCGGCGCCCCTGGACCGCGCGGTCGCGGACGAAATCGAGCGCCGCTATGGCTTCCAGTGCCTGCAGGGCTGGGGGGCGACCGAGATGCTCGGCGCCGTGACCGGCTGGACCGAGGAAGACATCGCGCGCTGGTCGCGCGAAAAAGCCGCGAGCTGTGGGCGGCCCTTCAACGGTGTGCGGCTGCGGGTGGTCGATCCCGACACGGGCGCGCCCTGCCCCGTGGACACCGCTGGGCGCATCGAGGTGTGGCGCAAGGACTTTCCCGATGACCACTGGATGACCACCAACGACCTCGGCCGTGTCGATTCCGACGGTTTTCTCTACATCCTCGGGCGCACGGACGACGTGATCATCCGCGGCGGCCTGAAGGTCGCGCCGAGGGACGTCGAGGAAGTCTTGATCTCGCATCCGGGCGTTTCCGAAGCCGCCGTGGTCGGCCTGGAGGACGAGCGGCTTGGACAGCTCCCCGTCGCGGCGGTCGTGCCGTCACGCACCCGGGAGCGCGCCTCGGCGGACGAACTGATGGCGTTTTTGCGCGAGCGTCTGTCGGCGTACAAGGTGCCGGCGCGGATCGTGATGATGGACGCGCTGCCGCGCAACGCCATGATGAAGTTGGATCGCAAAGCCCTGCTTCAGCAGCTTGCAGCGCACCAGGCATCGCGCTAGCGTCGGCCAGCCGATGCCACGAAGCGGGGCTGCCGGTCCGGCCGGCCGCACGTCAATCGATGGTGATGCGCGCGTCCCGTATCAGCTTGGACCACATCGGGACTTCCCGGTTGACGATGTCGGTGATGGCCTCGGCGGACCCGCCATAAAGGATGACTTGTGTCTTCGTGGAAAAATCGATCGCGGCGCTGTCCTTCAGGGCGGCATTGAACGCGCCGTTGAGCTTGGCGACCACTTCCTTGGACAGCCCGGCGGGCCCCGCCACGCCCTGCCAGAAGAGGACGGTGTATTCCGGAAGGCCGGCGTCGCGCATGCCGGGATATTGGAGCGCGACAGGCGAGCGTTCCTGCGTCGTCGCCGCCAGCACGCGGATTTTGCCGGCCTGGATCTGCGGGTCCATGAACCCCAGCACGTCGACCGCGGCATGCGAGTCGCCGTTGGCCAGCGCCAGCACGTTGGCGGACGAACCCTTGTAGGGGACGTGCACGGTCTGGACGTTTTCAACCTGATTGAAGAGTTCCACGGCCAACTGCCCCAGCGATCCCGCGCCATAGGAGCCGAAATTGACCTCGCCCGGATGGGCCCGCGCGTAGTCGATGAAGTCATTCATGGTCTTGACGTTAGGCAGCTTCGCGACGTTCACGGCAATGAAGATCGGCCCGCCCGTGAGCTGCACCACGTGGGTGAGGTCCTTGCGGATGTCGAACGGCGGATTGGCCTTGGCCGAACTGATGGATTGGGACGATGTGGACGACATGATGGTGTAACCGTCGTTCGGCTGCGCCATGACGTAGCTCGTGGCCAGCACCGCGCCCGCGCCGGGCTTGGGTTCGACGATCACGGGCTGGCCCAAGGACTTCACCAGCGCTGGGGTGATGACGCGCAGAAAGGTGTCAGTGGAGCTGCCGCCGGGGAATGGAACGATCAGGTGGACGGGCTTGGCCGGATACGGCTGCTGCGCCTTTACAAGCCCGGCGGTGGCCGAAGCCACCGCCGCCAACAGTAAAAATGCCAACGCTCTCGCGGCGTTCTTCTCTTCGTTCGTCACCATGTCGTTCCTCCGTTCATTGTGGAATGACTTGACCGGCCAACCGAGCAGACAGCGCCTGTGCTCCTGGACGATTGCTCCCCCTTGAAAGCGCCGCATTAAATAATACACTATTCAAATCTTAAATAGTTTACTATTCAATCTCGCCTGGGGCGACCGGAGGAATATGCGGCCATGGCGGCGAGCATTCTCGAGAACGACATGCTGAACGGCGAGACCATCCGCCTCGACGGCGCCCTGAACATGGCGCCGCGCTGACCATACCCGTGAGGGACACCATGCAAGACGAACTGCTGGTTGAACGACAGGACGGCCTGATGGTGCTCACCATCAACCGTCCGCAGGCGCGCAATGCCATGAACCGCGCGGTGGCCGAGGCCATGGCCAAGGCGATGGAGGAACTGGAGGCCGACGATTCTCTGCGGGTGGGCATCCTGACCGGAGCAGGCGGAAACTTCTGTACCGGCATGGACTTGAAAAGTTTCCTGCGCGGCGAACGGCCAACCGGCGGCGGCCGCGGGTTCGGCGGCGTGACCGAGAAGCCGCCACGCAAACCCCTGCTCGCGGCCGTCGAGGGTTATGCGCTGGCGGGCGGGTTCGAACTGGTCCTGGCGTGCGACCTTATCGTAGCCGCCTCTTCGGCGCGTTTCGGCTTGCCGGAAGTCAAGCGCGGCCTCGCGGCCGCGGCCGGCGGCCTGATGCGCCTGCCGCGGCGCCTCCCCTACCACGTCGCGATGCAGACCATCCTGACCGGCGGCATGATGACGGCCGAGCGCGCCGCGCATTTCGGGCTGGTCAACGAGGTGTGCCCCGATGGCCAGGCGCTGGCCTCGGCCAAGCGCCTCGCCGCCGAGATCGTCGCCAACGCGCCCATGGGCATCCTGACCAGCAAGCGCATCGTGCAGCAATCGCGCCTGTGGAGCGACGAAGAAATGTTTGCCCGCCAGGCTCCCCATACCGATGCAGTCCTGCAATCGGAGGATGCGCGGGAGGGGGCCGCCGCTTTCGCGGAAAAACGCGCGCCGGTGTGGCGCGGCAGGTAGTCCATTGGATGGATTTGCTTAGACAAGGAGTCAATGATGGCTGAAGCCTACATCGTGGCGGCCGCCCGCACCGCCGGCGGCAAACGTGGGGGCCGCCTGAGCGGCTGGCATCCCGTGGACCTGGGCGCGGAAGTAATCAAGGCATTGGCGGCCCGGGTCCGGTGCGATCCAGCCGCGGTCGACGACGTGATTTTCGGCTGCGTCAGCCAGGTCGCGGAGCAGAGCACCAACGTCGCCCGCAACGTGGTCCTGGCGGCGGGTTTCCCGGAAAGCGTGCCCGGCACCTCGGTGGACCGCCAATGCGGCTCCTCCCAGCAGGCGCTGCACTTCGCCGCCCAGGCGGTGCTGTCCGGCCAGATGGACATTGTGATCGCCGGCGGCGTCGAAAGCATGACCCGCACGCCCATGGGCAGTCCTTCGCGCATCAGCGGACTGGGAGGGTACATGAGCCCGGCCCTGCAGAAGCGCTATCCCGGAATTGAATTCAGCCAGTTCGACGGCGCGGAAATGCTGGCCAGGAAGCACGACATTTCCAAAGCCTCGCTGGACGAATACTCCCTCGCCAGCCATGAGAAAGCCATGGCCGCGACGCGCGCGGGCGCCTTCGACGACGAGATCGTGGCACTCGCCGTCGAGACCGAGAAAGGGAAGGACATCCACAAGATCGACGAAG
>DATNCF010000116.1:0-2824 GCA_035571675.1 Burkholderiales bacterium
CGCTGATCTGCACGCTCGAACCGGCGGCCAGCAGGATGCTGCCGTTTGGAGAGGTGATCACGCCGCTGTTCTCGACATTGCCGCCCACGAGGTACACCTGTCCGCCCGAGGGCGTCGTGATGTTGCCCTGGTTCTGCACCGAGGCAGCGCCGCCCGCGCCGGCCTGGAATGACAGCCGGCCCGCGATGAAGTCCTGGTCGGCGATGTTCAGAGTTGAGGCGACAAAGCCGCCCACATCGATCTTCGCACCCGCGCCGACGAGAATGCCGGATTGGTTGATCAGGAACACGCGTCCGTTGGACGAAAGCGTCCCCAGAATGACCGAAGGATCCGATCCCACCACGCGGTTGAGCACCGATGAAGCGGCGCTTTGCTGGTTGAAGCGCGTCGTCTCCGAGGAGCCGATGGAGAAGCTTTGCCAGTTGATGACCGCCCCGGGAGTATTGGTGACAGTGAGCACGGACCCCTGGGTGCTGAAGTTCGCCTGCCCGGCGGCCACCTGCGCACCGGTCGGGTTGGCCAGCGCCGTGCCCGGCGCTGCGAAGCAGGCCATGACCAGCACGGCCAGCATACGGCGCTCGGGCAATTGGATTTGACAAGACCGGCGGGGTTGCCGCGGCTGCGCGCGACGCTGCTGCACTATCGCACTCGATGTGTGTTTCCTGGCCATGATGCTCCCCCAAGGGTAAGGTTCGGGCGCCGCCCCAGCGGGCTGCGCAATCGGTTTCACAAGGGTGTTTTTTACGGGGTGGAGAAAACGAACCGTCCGACAAGGACTAGGTCTGGAGAACTAGGGAAGGGGGGAGATTCTGTCGCGTCGCGTCATTTAGCTGCCCGTTGCACCGCGACAAACGCGCCTGACGTTTCGTTCAATGGCGATGGCATATCATCCAGGCGCAGCGCCGCGCGACTGCGGGCATCGGATAAGATGCGCGTTTGCGTCGATGTGATGCATTCGCCACCTCTTTAACCACAGCCATGACCCGAGACGAGTACAGCCCCGCCGCCAAAGTCCTGCATTGGATGATCGTGGTGCTGATTGCCGCGCAGTTCGCCGTCGCCTGGTCGATGCCGCACATCGGGCGCAACACCCGGCCCGACGCCCTAATCAACCTGCACTTCAGCCTGGGCGTGGCCATCCTGGCCGTCATGCTGGTGCGGCTCATTTATCGCGTCGCGGCGGGTGCGCCCGTGGCAGCCGCGCTTCCCGCGCTTGGAGTGATGGCGCGCATCACGCATTGGCTGCTGTACGCTCTGTTGGTCGTCCTGCCGGTGCTCGGATGGATGAACGCATCCTGGCGCGGCTTTCCGGTGGCCTTGTTCGGCCTCGAACTGCCCAAGCTGATGGCCACGCGGCTACCGGGCTGGAACTGGACCGGCGACGTCCACGCGGTGCTGTCCAACTATGTTCTGCTGACGCTGGTGGTGCTGCATATCCTCGCCGCCCTTTATCACCACTTCGTGCTGCGCGATAAGGTCCTGAAATCCATGCTGTGACGGCGGGCGCGGCCGGGCGGCCGATGCTATGATTGGGTCTTGAACCCTCTGATGGCAGCAAGGAAAGGTCAAGCGTTATGACACCGCGAACTAGGACGGTCACCCACTGACCCGCGTCGGGTTCGCGCTGCTTGTCATTCCGGAACTGAACCGGAAACGGAAAAGTGCGGCCTGACCGCACTTTTTTTTCGCCCTTTGAACGGGCAGTCCCGGTCGCACACTTGAGGGGATTGCGCGCCCTAGGGCTCAGATTCCGGAGAAAGCATGCCTGCCATCAATATCAAACTGCCCGACGGCTCGGTGCGGGGCTTCGACGCCGCTCCCACCGTCGCCGACGTGGCCGCCAGCATCGGCCCTGGCCTTGCCAAGGCCGCCCTGGCCGGCAAGGTGGACGGGAAGGTGGTCGACACCTCGTTTCGCATCGACCGCGATGCCGAGGTCGCCATCGTCACCGACAAGGACCCCGCCGGGGTGGACGTGCTGCGCCACTCCACCGCCCACCTGCTGGCCTATGCGGTGAAAGAACTGTTTCCGGACGCCCAGGTCACCATCGGACCGGTGATCGAAAACGGCTTCTACTACGACTTTTCCTATTCCCGCCCCTTCACCCCCGAGGACCTCGCCGCCATCGAGAAAAAAATGGCCGAACTGTCGAAGAAGGATCTCCCGGTGACCCGCGAGGTGTGGTCGCGGGACAAGGCCGTGGACTTCTTCAAGTCCATCGGCGAGAAATACAAGGCCGAAATCATCGCCTCTATTCCCCAGGGCGAGGACGTGTCGCTGTACCGCGAGGGCGATTTCATCGACCTGTGCCGCGGCCCGCACGTGCCCTCCACCGGCAAGCTCAAGGTGTTCAAGCTCATGAAGGTGG
The DNA here is from genome assembly GCA_035571675.1 of Burkholderiales bacterium. Taxonomy (GTDB): domain Bacteria; phylum Pseudomonadota; class Gammaproteobacteria; order Burkholderiales; family SG8-39; genus CAIYPG01. The sequence continues at coordinate 2,369 of DATNCF010000116.1, forward strand.
CTGGGGCCTATTGGCGCGGCGACTCCAAGAATGAAATGCTGCAGCGGATTTACGGCACCGCCTGGGCCAAGAAGGACGAGCAGGACGCCTACCTGCACATGCTGGAGGAGGCCGAAAAGCGCGACCACCGGCGCCTGGGCACCCAGTTGGACCTCTTCCACGTCCAGGAAGAATCGCCCGGCATGGTGTTCTGGCACCCCAAGGGCTGGGCGCTCTGGCAGCAGGTGGAGCAGTACATGCGCAAGGTGTACCGCGACAGCGGCTTTCAGGAGGTGCGCGGGCCGATGGTGCTGCCGCGCAGCCTGTGGGAGCGCACCGGGCACTGGGAAAATTACCGCGAGAACATGTTCACGACGGAGTCGGAAAAGCGCGACTTCGCGATCAAACCGATGAACTGCCCGGGCCACATCCTGGTGTTCAATTCGAACATGCGCAGCTACCGCGACCTGCCGCTGC
>DATNCF010000117.1:0-12819 GCA_035571675.1 Burkholderiales bacterium
TGACAGACGTCCAGGGTGTGGTTCAGCAGCCGGCCCCGGTCCTCGAAGTCGAGTCCCGCCGCTTCGTACTCCTCGCGCTGCCAGCCCACGCCCACGCCGAGGTCGAGCCGACCGTTCGACAGCACGTCGAGGGACGCCGCCATGTTGGCGAGGACGACCGGGCGCCGCAGCGCGGCGAGGAGGATGCTGGTGCAGAGCCGGACGCGCGTCGTGACGCCGGCGAGCGCCGAGAGCGCGACGAGGGGATCGAGCCAGTGCCCATCGGGCCCGGTGGGTTGCGTGCCGCCCTTGGCTCCGCCCAATTCGGGCCTGGCGTATTCCTCCAGGTGCTCGCCGAACACCACGTGGTCGGACACCGCAAGGCGGTCCATGCCGGCCTCGTCGGCGGCGCGTGCCCACGCGAACAGGTGGGACCAGCCGCCGGCGGGCGCCTCGGCCTCGAAGGCTTTGAGGGCCATGGAGATCTGGATGGGAGGTTTTTTCATGTGCGTTTTCCTGGGAGTTGATTCGGGTCCGTCCGTCGGGTCATGGCCATGTGGTGCGATGCGATCCGGTCAATTGAACCAGAGGATGACCTGCTCGGCCACCAGCGCCGGCCGCTCCTGGCCTTCCACCTCGACCACGCTGTCGAAGCTGACGCGGAAGCCGTTCTCGATGGGTTCCACGCTTTTTATGCCCTGTTTGAGGCGCACGCGCGAGCCGCTGGGCACCGTGCCGGTGAAGCGCAGCTTGTTGAGGCCGTAGTTCAGGGCGCGCGAACGCTTCGCCACCGTCCAGATCTGCGGCGCCATGAGCGACATGATGGACAGCACCAGGTAGCCGTGCGCAATGGTTTTGCCGCCGGGCGCCTCGCGCTTGCAGCGTTCCACGTCCACGTGGATCCACTGGTGGTCGCCGGAGAGCTCGGCGTATTTGTCGATGAGCGCCTGATCCACGGTGCGCCACTCGCTTACCCCCAGGTGTTTGCCGGCGTAGTTCTGGAAATCCGCCGGGTCCTTGATGACCTGCATGTCCGCTCCTTTTTCGGTTTCTTCCCGCCAAGGTTACTACCGACCGCAACCGGCCGCCCGGAGAGCGGACGTGCCGTGGTTGGTTATACTGCTCTCGCGGAATCACAGAACAATCAAGGATGTAGATGGGAAACGAGAAAGGTGAAACGGGGTCCATGGGGCCATTGGCGGGCCTGCGCGTGCTCGACTTCTGCCGCGTGCTGTCGGGGCCCTGGGCCGCGCAATTGCTCGGCGACCTCGGCGCCGAAGTCATCAAGGTCGAGAAGCCCGGGACCGGGGACGATTTCCGGGACGTGCCGCCGCATCTCAACGACAAGGACGGCAAGCCCACGCGCGAATCGGCACTCTACCTTAGCACCAACCGCAACAAAAAGTCCCTGAGCCTGGACATTTCAAAGCCGGCGGGCCGGGAGGTGGCCATGCACCTGGCCGCGAAATGCGACGTGGTGCTGGAAAATTTTCGCGCCGGGCTCATGCAGCGCCGTGGCCTGGGCTACGAGACCCTCTCGGCGGACAATCCCGGTCTGATCTACTGTTCCATTTCCGGCTTCGGCCAAAGCGGGCCCTATGCGCAGGGCGCCGGCTACGACTCCATCTTCCAGGCCTACTCGGGCATGATGAACATGACCGGCCACCGCGATGGCGATCCAGGCGACGGGCCCATCCGCACCGGTCCCAGCCTGTGCGACGTGAACGCCGGCATGTACGCCGTCGTGGCGGTGCTGTCCGCCCTGCATCACCGCGGCAAGACCGGGCGCGGGCAGTACATCGACCTCGCCATGCTGGACACCACCCTGGCCATGGTTTCGCACCAGGCCATGACCTTCCTGGTGAGCGGAAAGGACGCCCCGCGCGTGGGCAACGGCAGCCCCTATGGCGGTCCCACCGGGCTGTTCCACTGCACCGACGGCCTGATCATGGTCACCGCCGCGGATGACGACAGCTTCGGCAAGTTTTGCACCGTGCTGGAGGTGCCGGAACTGGCGCGGGACGAGCGCTTTCGCGAGCGCCCCGGCCGGGTAACCCACAACAAGGAACTGATGGCGCTGGTGAATGGATACACCCGGCAGCGCGGCCGCAACGAACTGCTGGACGCGCTGCGCGCCCAGGGGCTGGCGTGCGCGCCGGTCAACAATAGCGCCGAAGCGTACGCCGATCCGCAGGTGCGCCATCGTGAAATGGTGCGCAACCTGCCGCACCCGGTGGCGGGCACACTGCGCATGGTCGCCAATCCGCTGCGCTTCTCCGACACACCGCTCACCCGCTACGACCCGCCGCCCTTGCTGGGAGAGCACAGCAAACAGGTGCTGAGCTCGCTCCTCGGCCTGTCCGCCGACGACATCGACAAGCTGCGCGCCGACGGGGTGCTCTGAGCTTACGGCTCGGACATCCAGGCCGGAGATGCCCGGCCGGTGACGAGGCAACGGCGGGGGCGATTCGCCGTACGCAATGGCCCCCGGACGCCGGTCGAAATGCCTCCCAGAGAATGTATTCCTTCTAGGCCACGGCGCCCGAATGCGGTATTGTTGTCGGCGGTGACTAGCCTTCGGGGGAATGCATGGCCAGCGACAGCAGGACCGCGATATCGATCCTGACCGGGACCTATCGCATCAAGGGCTATATCGACCTGATGCCGGGGGCCCGCATCACCGATTACATGCTGTCCAGTCGCGAGTTCATCGCCGTCACCGATGCCGAGGTGTGGGAAATGGCCTCAGGGGGGCGGCAGGTGGTCAAGGCGCCTTTCATCGACGTGGCGCGCGAGCACATCCAGGTCATCATGCCGGGGCACTGGGGCGGCTCGGCTTAGGCGGCTCGGCTTATGCGCCTGGCTTAGGGCGCCTTGGCTTCCTCAATACGTCCCCGCAGCATCCGGACCCTCAGTAGCAGGCATTCCCCTCGGCCGACCAGCTTTCAATCCGGTTTGCGGGCGACACCCGGAAAAGTATCCTGCAATTCATTTCGCTGGTAACCACCGGCACGGCCTGCTGCGACGGCACGCCCACATACCTGCCGCCGCCGGCGGGGTTGGGAACGAACACCGGAACGACGGTGGTGTAGGTGCCGCCGCCGCTCGTCACCAGCGCGCTGCGCGCGTACTCCAGCACCCTGCCGCCGGTGGACAGCGAGGCCGAGTTGGTGGGCGGGCCGCGGCTGCTGATCAGCTCGTCGGCGCTGCGCCCGACCCAACTGTCCATGGCCTGGGTGAACTGCTGCCTGCGCTCGGCCAGGCTGACGCAACCCGCCAGCAGCAGGGCCAGCACAAGCACGGTGATGCGCATGAGGAAGGGCCCAACCGTTGCGAAATGTCCATTGTAGTCTTCGCCGCGGCGCTGCAATGCCGGTTATCGGGCCGGGCTACGTGCTAAATTGACTATCTTCATTCCAACGGAGGTGCGCATGGCCGCCCCCGATCTCCGCGCCCTCCAGGCGCCGCTTAAAGAACGCTACAAGCAGGACCCCCAGGCGGCGCTCATCACGCTGAAAGCCCAAGGCCGGCTGGGCGAGGGCGTAAGCTGCAAGATTGAAACCGGCAAGGCCATGGTCTCGGCCGGGCTGCATCCCGCCACCGGCGGCAGCGGGCTGGCTGCCTGCTCCGGCGACATGCTGCTCGAAGCCCTGGTGGCCTGCGCCGGGGTGACGCTGGGCGCGGTCGCCGCCTCTATCGGAGTCGCGCTCAGGGACGCCACCCTGCACGCCGAGGGCGACCTGGATTTTCGCGGCACGCTGGGCGTGGCCAAGGATGCCGCAGTGGGCTTCCGGAACATCCGGCTGCGCATCCAGCTCGACACCGATGCCAGCGATGAACAGGTGGCCACGCTGATGCGCCTGACCGAGCGCTACTGCGTGGTGTACCAGACCTTGGCCAGGCCGGCCGCCATTACGGTCACCTCGTCGCGTGCATGACCGCGGGGACAGCGCCGTGGCCGAATCCACCCAGCCCATCCGCATCTACTGGGCCATGGGCAACACCAAAGCCATGCCGGCGCACAGCGACCGCGGCGAACTGTATGAACGCACCTGCGGCGCCTACGCCCGGTCGGTGGTGTCGCCCGGCACCGAGGTCACCATCGGCTGGATGAGCAAGGCCGGCAGCTCCTACACCTCGGCCTACTTGTCGATGCTGAACGACGTGCACGTGGTGCGCGACATCCTCGACGCGCAGGCCGGCGGCTATCACGCCGCCATGATCGGCCCCCACTGGGATCCTGGCCTGTATCCGGCGCGCGAGGCCGCGGGCATTCCCGTGGCCGGGCCGTGCGAGTCGGCCATGCTGGTCGCTCAGACCCTGGGCAAGCGCTTTGCCGTGGTCACCACCAGCGACGGCATTGTGCCCTTCATCGAGCGCAACATCCGGCTGTACGGCTGCGAGGCGCGCGCCATCGCGCGCAAGCCGGTGCGGCCGTTCGGCCTGGGATTCGACGCGCTGATCGGCGCCCTGGAAGGCGACGGCGACGAGTTCCTGTCGCGCTTTACGCGCGCGGCGAAAGACTGCATCGACGACGGCGCCGACGTCATCCTCGCCGGCGGGCAGTTGTTCGGCCCGGTGTTCACCCGGCACGGCTACTTCACCATTCCCGGCACCGGCGTGCCGGTGGTGGAGGTGGCCGCGTGCGGACTGCGCATGGCCGAGTCGCTGGTGGCGCTGCGGCGCGCCGTCGGCCTTGCCAAGAGCGAGCAGCCCGGATCGCCGTTCCGCACGCCCGACGCGAAGGAGATCGACTCGGTGCTGCGGACATTTGGATTGCGCTGAGCGCAAGGGGCTGCGCTAGCGCAAGGGTGGCGCTGAGGGGCGAGCCGCTCGCGGTTCAGGCGCGCTTGCCGGCGTAGCGCAGGTAGGCCTCGCGGACCTCGGCGCGCAGGCGCGCGGCGTCCCATTCCTTGGACAGGTACTTGTGCACGCCGGCTTCGTTGATGGCCTCGGCCACCAGGGTAAAGCCGGTCTCTCCGGACAGCACAATGCGCAGCGCCCGCGGGTAGAGCTTGCGCACGCGCGCGAGGAAGGCCACGCCGCTCATGTCGGGCAGCTTGTGGTCGCTGATGACGATGCCGATGGGGTGGCGCGCCAGCATCTCCAGCGCGGCCTCGGCCGTGCCGGCGGTGAGGACGGGATACCCCCCGGGCACCAGGGCCTGTTCCACCAGGGCGAGGTCGGCCATGTTGTCGTCGAGCAGCAGCACGGCGGGACGGTCCTCGGCGCGGCCGTTGAGCGCCGCCATGTCAAGGTGCCGCCGTGCCCCGAGCATGGCGGTGCACTCGGTCACGCTGAGCGGCTTGGCGAAGTAATAGCCCTGGATCTCGTCGCAGCCGTGCGCGCGCAGGAAGGAAAGCTGCGCCTCGGTCTCCACGCCCTCGGCCACCACTTTCAGGTTCAGGCTGTGGGCGAGGTTGATGATGGTGAGCGCAATCTCGGCGTCGTCGGGGTCGGTGGTGACGTCGCGGATGAAGGCGCGGTCGATCTTGATCTCGTCCAGCGGGAAGCGCTTGAGATACGCCAGGCTGGAATAGCCGGTGCCGAAGTCGTCCACCGACAGGCTCACCCCCGAGGCCTTCAGCCGGTCGAGCGTGCGCGCGGCTTCCTCGGCCTCTTTCATGAGCAGCGATTCGGTGAGCTCCAGCTTGATCAGGGCGGGGTCGATGCGCGCCTCGGCGATGCAGGCGATGAAGGCGTCCAGCACCTTGGGCTGGAACTGCCGCGCCGAGATGTTGACCGCCACCGGCGGCGGCCGCAGGCCCAGCCTTTGCCACGCCTTGATCTGGGCGCAGGCCGAACGCAACACCCATTCGCCCACCGGCACGATGAGCCCGGTGTCCTCGAGCGCCGGCACGAACTCGGCCGGCGACACCAGGCCGCGGCCGGGGTGCTGCCAGCGCAGCAGCGCCTCGAAGCCGCAAATGGCGCCGCCTCCCAGTTCGACCTTGGGCTGGTAGTAGAGCAGGAATTCGTCGCGCTCAATGGCGCCGCGCATGCTGGTTTCCAGGTCGAGGCGCTGCGCCAGGCGCTCGTTCATCTGGCGCAGGTAGAACTGGTGGTTGTTGCGGCCCTGCTCCTTGGCGCGGTACATGGCGGTGTCGGCGTTGCGCAGCAGGTCGTCGGCGTTTTCGCCGTCGCCGGGAAAGATGGCGATGCCGATGCTGGCCGAGGCGAAGGACTCGTGGCCGTCCAGGTCGAAGGGCTCGGCCAGCGCGTCGATCACTTTTTGCGCCACCATGGCGGCGTCTTCCGGGCGCGCGAGCTGGTTGAGCACGATGGCGAACTCGTCGCCGCCCAGGCGCCCCACCGTGTCGTCCTCGCGCAGGCAGCCGCGCAGCCGCTCCGCCACCTGGACCAGCAGCTTGTCGCCGATCCAGTGGCCGTAGGTGTCGTTCACCAGCTTGAAGCGGTCCAGGTCCACGTACATGCAGGCCATGTGGTGGCCGCTGCGCTGCGCCTGCGCGATGGTCTGCGACAGGCGCTCGTACAGCATGTGGCGGTTGGGCAGGCCGGTGAGCGTGTCCACCTGGGCGAGGTAGGTGAGCTGCTGCTCGGCGCGCTTCTTCTCGGTGATGTCGCGGCCGATGACGATGAGGCCCTGCGGCTTGCCCTGCACGCTGTAATAGGGCGTGCGCATCAGGCCCAGGCACACGCTGCGCCCGTCGGGATAGGCGGCCCACTCCTCGCTGTACAGGGGCTGGTTGCTGGCCAGCATGTCGCGGTCGAGCCTTTGCACCGCCTCGGCGCCGGCAGCGTCGGTGAAGTCGAAGTCGGTCCTGCCCACGATCTCGAGCTCGGTGCGCCCGAGAAAGACCTCGAAGGCGCGGTTGCACCCCGAATAGACGCCGTCGGCGGTCTTGAAGGAAATGAGGTCGGGAATGGAATCCAGCAGGCCGCGCAGCAGGGCGCGCTCGCGCGCCGATTGCGCCCGCAGCCGCTCGTTGGCCTCGGTCAATTCCCGCGAATTGACCTCGAGCGCGTTCTCCAGGAGCGCGCGCTCCTGGTCGGCCTCGGTGTAGTGGCGGCTGATGATCTGCAGGAAGGCCTCCCAGCGCCCGTCCGGCGCTGCGCCGTCCAGGTGCCGCGCCATCTGGCGCGCGAGGAGGCGGTGCAGTGAGCTGGGCGGGGCTGTGGCCAACCCGTTTTCACGGGGTATGCTCATGCTGGAATGTTGTCGGTTATGCGCGGCGGCGCCCTATTCGTAAATGGTGGTGAGCGTCATGGTCTGGTTGTGCAGGCGGCAGTGCTGTATGTCGCTGAAGGGCGCGAGTTCGCCGTAGGAGTAGAACCCCGTGATGGCGGTGCGCTCGCCCAGCGTGTCCTGCACCACCTCGATCTCCTCCTCGGTGAGCTGGCCGAGCACCAGCCGCCGGCCCACGCAGCTCACCACCAGGCACAGCCCGGCGGGCGAGGGCTCGCCCAGCAGCGGCGGGACGCGGTGCTTTGCGGCGCCGGCCGCGAGGCCCGCGTTCTCGATCAGGCGGTCGAGGTTGGTCTTCATGAGCTTGCACAAATGACCCTGCGGCACGTCGCCGGCGAAGGTGAGGCTTTGCGTCGCCTCGTCGACCGCCAGCAGCGTGCGGATCACCGGCTGCTCGTCCTTGCTCGCGCGCACCGAAAGCGGAAAGCGCAGCCCGCTGCCCGGCAACTCGGCGGCCAGTTCCCCCAGGTATTTCTTGTACAGCGGCAGCGCGGGCTGGCCATCGATTTCCATGACCACGTTGCCGGCGGAGCGCGTCACGATGCGCTCGGCCCCAAACTCCTGCCATCCGGCGAAGCAGCCGCTTTTGACCGACACATCGCCGTACAGTCCGACCGCGGCAATGGTGCCGCGGCGCGCCGGCGCGTCCGCCATGACCCAGGTTTGGCCGAAACGGGTGCCGTCGCCGGCCAGGCCGCCGGTCACTGAAATGCCCAGGCCGTTCAGGCCCGCTGCGAGCTCGCTACCGTTCACCAGCAAGCCGTCCGAGAACACCAGTACATGCCGCAGGTCAGGCGCCTTGAGCCGGCTCATGAGGCTCGTGGCAAGGGCGCGGATGGCGCTCGGATCCTGGTCCACGTGGACGGCGGCCATGTGCACACGGCCGCGCTCGAAGCGCATGGCGGTGGCGACCACGTCGCCGTCGCTGATCGCGCCGCCCTGCACACTGCCCGAGGAGGAGCAGCCCACGACCAGCGCACGGGGGTGACGCTGCTTCAGGGCCTGAAAGCACTCCGCCGCGTGGAAATAGGGCGTGTCCCCGAAGGCGAGAACGAGATCGGCGTCGAGCGGCGGTTCGCCGCTGTCCCATCCATCTGAAGTCCAGCGAATCTGGTTTGTTTGCATCGTGGCCCAATCCCCAAGCACACCACCCATAAGGCCGCACCCGTCCCCTGCGGAAACTGCTGGCGTGTCATATGCATATGCCATGCCAGCCTTCGGAGACGGCGAGCATGACGTATGCAATTACGGCTGGCCAGCCGAAATCTGCAATTCCGCAGGGTCTTAGCCCCTGGAGATTCGGGTATTTCGAGAGGATGCATGCCGATGGCATTTGATCGGAGCGAGTTAAACGGAAGGTTGCCGGCATCCGCTTCGGATAAGCGATGGCATGCCATCGTTTTATGTCGTGTTTTGGACACCCCGTGGTCCAGTTGTCGAGGGTCTATTGGGGCGAGGCGGGATGGACACTGAGAATCGTAAGTGGCTGATAATTAATTATTTCTAAGTAGAATTTGTGCACTTTTACGCGGGTCTTCAGGCCGCTGTTGGTCCGCGCTCGAATGGGCACGCTCCATGCGGTTGACATGTCATGGGCCCCTTGTTCATGGCCGTTCGAAGGCATGTCAATGAAGATGACCAATGACTTTTTATTCAATCCGCGCGACATCCGACGCAGCCTGAAGCTCAAGCAGGAGGAGTTCTGGAGCCGCATCGGCGTGACCCAGAGCGGCGGTTCCCGCTACGAAGGCGGGCGGCGCATGCCCAATCCCGTCCGTGAACTGTTGCGCGTGGTGTACATCGAGCGCATCGACCTCGCCAGGATCAACCGCTCGGATTTCGACCTGCTGGAATACCTCAAGGCCGAGCAGCCCGAAATGTACGAGGGTCTTCGCGAGCAGTTGCGGACGCAGCAGCGCGGCACCCCGCCCGAGGCCCTGTCCGCGGCCAGCCCGCTGTCCGCAGCCAGCTTTGCGGGACCGGCTTCGGAGACAGCAGAAGACGAAATGGATTCGCAACCCTGATCCGTTTGGGGGAAGGGGGCGCGCCGCGCCTTCAACCTCTGCCTGACAGCATGGATAGCACGCCGCAGTGGCGGTGACGGGGCGACTGCCCCAATACCATCCATTCAGACAGAGAGGACCCCATGACCAAGCGAATCTTGACCCAGGTGCTGGCGGCCGTGGTGCTCGCCATGACGTTCGCCGGCTTGAGCGGCTGCAACACCGTGGCCGGCGCCGGACAGGATCTTCAGGCAGGCGGCCGCAAGCTCACGGGTGAAGCCCGGGAGCAGCAGGCCAAGTAACTAAGTACCCGGCACCGCAAGCGGTGCCCCGGCAACCCGGCGGGTTGCCGCAGCCCGGGCGCCATCGCGCCATTGCCATTGCGCCATCGCCATGCGCGACAGGCGACAGCGCTCCGGGCTTCGATTATCATTTGCCGGCGCCTGACTGTCGCGAGGCAATCGCCCAAGACGCCGGGCGGCATCCCGGAGTACGGGCAAAGCCCGAAAAAGCGGGCAAAAGCTGCCCGAAGACGGCGGCGGCAACACCGGCTTTGAACCGGTGCGGGGATTCGTGGCTTCCTACGTCGACAGCACACTGCTGCCCAATGAGACCGTGCTTTACCGCGCCCACCTCAGCCGGTGGTCGATGTGGGCATGGCTGCTGTTCGGCGTGTTGCTGCTGCCCGTGGGCGTAGGCGTGGTGCTGCTGGCGTGGGCCTGGGTGCGCTACCGCACCACCGAGTTCGCCGTCACCGACCGGCGCATCATCGCCAAGACCGGCCTGGTGTCGCGGCGCACCGTGGAGATGTTTCTCGACAAGGTGGAAAGCCTGAACGTCGAGCAGAGCGTGATGGGCCGCATCCTCGACTACGGCACGGTGGGCATCCGCGGCACCGGCGTGACCGAGGAGGTGTTCGGCAACATCGCCGAGCCGTTGATGCTGCGCAGGCAGTTCATGGCGGCGGCCGACAATTACCGCAGAAAGGTGGGAGTTTGAACAGCAAAGACAATTCGCTCGAGGCGGCGCACAAGGCGGCGCTGGATGCCCTGTTGCTGAAGATTCCGGGAGTGCAGGGCGGGGACATGACCGGCCTCCCGGCCTATTTCGTGGCCAAGAAAATGTTCGCCTGCATCGCCAACGGCGGGGTGGGCGTGCGGCTGCCCACGGTGGAAGCGGCCAACCTGCATTTCTCCATGAGCAACGTGGGCCCCTTCCAGCCGCGCGGCAAGCCCAGCACCCGCGAGTGGATCCAGATCACGCGCGAGAACTCGGCCGAGTACGAAAAGGACCTGCCCATTTTCAAGGCGTCCATCGACTTCGTGCGCGGCGTAAAAGTCTGATGCCGGCTGGCGGGGGCGCGCTTCAGCCGAGCGCCCAAAAGGTCCAGGAAGCGCTGGCGGACTTCGGAGCCCAGTTCGGCTCCCGCTTCGAAGTCATCGAACTCCCCGGCTCGGCGCGCACCGCCAGGGAAGCCGCCGAGGCCTTGGGCTGCGGCGTGGCGCAAATCGCCAAATCCATCGTGTTCCGGAAAAAATCCGACGGCTCGCCCGTGCTGGTGGTGGCGAGCGGCGTCAACCGCGTGGACGAGCGCAAGGTGGCCGCGCTGGTGGCAAGCGAGGTCGGCCTGGCCGATGCCGCCTTCGTGCGCGAAAACACCGGCTTCGCCATCGGCGGCGTGCCGCCCCTGGGCCACGCCGTGCCGCCGTTCACCATCGTGGACGAGGACCTGCTCGCGCTGGGGGATATCTGGGCCGCCGCAGGCACGCCGCGCTCGGTGTTCAGGCTCACCGGCCGCGCCCTGCTGAAAATGACCCAGGGCGTGCTGGCGAGCGTGAAGCAATAACCGCGAAAGCGGGCGGCGGTTTGCGCTAGCGCGGAAAGCCCGCCAGCACCGCGGCACCGATGGCGGCGAACAGCGCCGCCGAGACATAGCGCACCGCCTTGAACGGAATGCGCAGCGAAGCCTTGCCGCCCGCCAGCACCACCGGCGCGTCCGCGAGCAGCATGCCCAGCGTTGTGCCGGCGACCACCGCGAACAGGCTGTCGAAGCGCGCCGCCAGCGCCACGGTGGCGAGCTGGGTCTTGTCGCCGATCTCGGCCAGGAAAAATGCCATGACCGTGACCAGGAACACGCCGTGGCGGCTGGATGGGCGCGATTCGCTTTCATCCAGCTCGTCGGCCTTGAGCGCCCAGGCGGCGATGGCGAGAAAGGACAGGCCCAATATCCAGCGCAGCAGATTCGAATCGACATGGGTGCGTACCCAGCCGCCCACCATGCCCGCCAGGGCGTGATTGAACAGCGTGGCGATGAAGATGCCGGCGATCACCGGCGCCGGACGGCGAAAGCGCGCGGCCAGAATGAAGGCGAGGAGCTGGGTCTTGTCGCCGATTTCACCGATGGCGACGGCGGCGGCCGATACGAAGAAGGCTTCCATGAGGATTCACTCAGGGACCGGACGGCGGTTGGACCATGACACCGCGCCTCCGCCCGATCCCGGGACAGGCACGATGTCAAAGGTCTCGCCGAACCACCGCATGAAACCTTGGTTGAATGCGCCATGACCGAAGACTTTATTCAGCCAAGTATGTTGACGCACTCGTCAGCGCGGTAACTTGGTTGTGACCGCCCGACTGGCTACTCCCCAATGACGGGTTGAATTATATCCTGTTCTTAACGAGGCTCGGTGCAGCGCAATGAGCGCCAGCCCCAAGGCAACGGATGCGCTGCAGAGCGCCACCTACGGTGTGCCGCATCGCGCTAGCGCGATACAAGAATACGAGCGCCCTTAGGCGCTGTGGCACGACGCTCCGGTGGCGCTGGCGCGCCTCGTGGAAAACCAGGCCACATCGAGGTCGAAGCAACTGTTGGTGTCAATGCTGAAATGGCGCTTCGCTTCCTCGGGTGCCTTGGCAAGCACATCACGGATTGCCTGTACCCGTAACTCAGGCGTGCGCATGCGAGCCACCCAGTTGTCGAAGTCCATGCGCAGTTTCCATGTATCTATGTCCGTGGGGGCAGCAAATCCTGCCGCGCTCACCATCGCTACCCACTCCGATACCCGGTAGTCGCGCACGTGCGATGCGTCGCGCAGGATCTCCACGGTCTGCAGCACCGTGTCGAGTATAGGCATTTCGGGTGATATGCCGTCGATGACTGCCAACGTTCCGCCCGGCTTGAGCACGCGCCGTGCCTCATTCAAGGCCGCCGGCACGTTGCTCCAGTGGTGGGCGGAGAAGCGCGTGGCCACGAGGTCGAACTCCGCCTCGCCGAAGGGCAGGCGCTCGGCCGGGCCTTGCACGGTCCGCAGCCCGGCGTGGCCGCGGCGCGCGGCTTCCGCCGCCACCACGTCCAGCATCTCTTTCGACAGGTCATAGGCCGTGACCGCTGCGCCGCCGCGCGACAGCGCGAAGGCGGCGTGGCCCGCGCCGCAGCCCAGGTCCAGCGCGCAGGTCTGTTTCAGCCCCGGTTTGTTCATGCCCTGCGCCAGCGCGGCCAGCCGCTCCAGGTCGGCGCCTTGGGCGTGCACGGCGCTGGAGAGGTAGGCGTTGGCCGTGCGGCCGAACTGCTCCGCGGCAAGGCGGCTCTGGGTGGGGGAGGTGGACTGGGCGGCGGGTTGGGCGGTCTGG
>DATNCF010000118.1:0-3806 GCA_035571675.1 Burkholderiales bacterium
GCCTCGACGGAACGGGCCCCGCCTATCTCGAAGCGCCGAAGCTCGACGAATGGCCCAAGGTCGACTGGCAGCCGGACAGCGCCGCGATCCGCGTCGATCTCGATACGCTCACGCCCGAGCAGGTGCGCGGCTGGAAACAGGGCGACCGCCTCCTGCTCAACGGCAAGATGCTCACCGGCCGCGACGCCGCGCACAAGCGCATCGAGGACATGATCGCCAAGGGCGAGAAGCTGCCCGTGGACTTCACCAACCGCACTATCTATTACGTGGGCCCCGTGGACCCGGTGCGTGACGAAGTGGTGGGCCCGGCCGGTCCCACCACGGCCACGCGCATGGACAAGTTCACCGAGACCATGCTGGCCAAGACCGGGCTCATCGCCATGATCGGCAAGGCCGAACGCGGGCCGGCGGGTATTGAAGCAATAAAAAGACACAAAGCGGCGTATTTGATGGCCGTAGGAGGCGCCGCCTATTTGGTGGCCAAGGCGATCCGCAAACAGAAAACGCTGGCCTTCGCCGACCTGGGCATGGAAGCCATCTACGAATTCGAAGTGAAAGACATGCCTGTCACCGTCGCCGTGGATGCGAACGGAACGTCGGTTCACGCCAGCGGGCCGGCGGAGTGGGAGAAACGCATTCGCGAATTCAAAATCCCCGTTGCCGTTGCCTGATATCGACTTGTCCCGCCTGATCGCCCATTACCGAGTTCGCTGCTCCGAGCGCGACATTGAAGCGTTCGCGCAATCCATTGCACTCGAACAGAGCGTGGAAGTTCCGATGGAAGTGGTTCGGGAGGGCTTCATCCGCGAGCACGTCGTCGGCACCGTGCGTTCCATCGACGGGCTGGCCGTTGGGGAGTACCTGCTCAAGGTGGCGCTTGCCGCGGAGACCATGGATGACCACGGCAGTCAGGCCGACGCCGCCCAGACCTTCAACATGCTGTTCGGCAATGTCTCCATGCACGCCAACGTGGAGCTGGTGGACGTGGAGTTTCCAAAGTTCTTTGCCCAGAAGTTCGGCGGACCGAGATTTGGCCTTGAGGGGCTGCGTGGCATCGCCGGAGCATCAGGCCGTGCTCTCACTTGTGCCGCGTTGAAGCCGCAGGGATTGCCGGTTGATCGCTTGGCCGAGATTTGCAAGACCTTCGCGCTGAACGGCATCGATGTCATCAAGGACGACCACGGACTCGCCGACCAGCACTACTCGCCGTTTAACGAGCGTGTAAGGGCCTGCCAGAAAGCCGTGGCCGAAGCCAACCGCCAAACCGGCGGACATTCGATTTACGCTCCCAGCCTCGTCGGTTCCGCCTCGCGGCTGTTCCTGCAGGCCAAGCTGCTCAAAGGCGAAGGCGTGGGGGCAGCGCTGGTCGCGCCCTCGCTCGTCGGCCTGCCGCTGTTCCACGAGCTGGTGTCCGACCACATCGGCGTGCCGGTGCTCGCGCATCCCTCGTTTTCCGGTGCAGCCCGAATCTCGCAGCCCCTGCTCATGGGAAGATTCTTCCGCATGCTGGGCGCGGACGCGGTCATTTATCCTCACTACATGGGCCGCTTTGCCTATCCCGAGGCGCTGTGCTCGGCCATCGCCAAGGAATGCCTGGCGCCGTGGGACGGCATCAAGGCTGCGGTGCCGGTGCCTGCGGGAGGCATGGTCCTGGAACGTGTTCCCGAACTAATGCGTTTCTATGGGCGGGACGCCATGCTGCTGATCGGCGGCTCGCTGCTCAAGGCGCGCGATACAAACGAGTTGGCGGAAAGAACGAGGGCATTCGTGCGGGGAGTTGCCGCCGCCGGCGCTGCCGCTTCGAGCGCTTCCGCGGCTTGACCAGGTTCAAACATGGACAGTCCGATTATCCGTCGATTTGCACCCGGCTTCCGTTGGAACGGTGTCGATGTGCTCAACTACAAGGCCGAAGGCTCGGCGCCCTTCAAGGACGTGACGCGGCAAGTATTGTTCAGCGACGCGGACCAGGCTTCACAGCTGCGCTACTTCGAAATTCGGCCCGGCGGCTACACCACGCTGGAGCGCCACGAGCACGTGCACGCGGTGATGGTGGTGCGGGGCAAGGGCCAGTGTCTGATTGGGACCGAAGTACACAAAATCGGAACGCACGATCTGGTCACCGTGCCTCCGCTAACTTGGCACCAGTTCAGGCCGGAAGGCGCCGAACCGCTGGGATTTATCTGCATGGTGGACGCCACGAGAGACCGGCCGCAATTGCCCAATGAACAGGACCTCCAAGACTTGCGCAAGCATCCCCACGTAGCGGCCTTCATCGCCCCCTGACGCTCGAATGTCTGCTGTTTTTGATGTTGAATCCGCTCCGCCCCAGGCCAGCAAGGCTGCCCTGGGGCGTCCAATCGCCATATGGCTCTTGGTCTGTTGCGCCATGGTCTTCGGGATGATTGTCGTGGGCGGCGCCACGCGGCTCACCCATTCCGGCCTCTCTATCACCGAGTGGCAGCCCATCCTGGGCACACTGCCGCCGCTGACGGCAGGTGATTGGCAGCAGGCCTTCGACAAGTACAAGGCCACGCCGGAGTACCAGAAAGTGAACAGCGGCATGTCCCTCGACGAGTTCAAGGGCATTTTCTGGTGGGAATACTGCCACCGCCTGCTGGGACGCACCATCGGCACGGTGTTCCTGCTGCCGCTGCTGTGGTTTTGGTGGCGCGGCATGATCGGCCCGCCTCTGCGCCGGCGCCTGATCGCCATTTTCATCCTCGGCGGCCTGCAGGGCGCGCTGGGCTGGTACATGGTGCAGTCGGGCCTGGTCGATGAGCCGCGCGTGTCGCAGTTCCGCCTGACCGCGCACCTGCTGCTGGCCTTCACGCTGTACGCCGCCATGCTGTGGACGGCGCTGGGACTGCTGCGAAGTTCAGTCGCCCCGGATACGGTGGGCCGCTCGCGCCTGGGCGGACTGGCCTGGCTGGTGTTGGCCGTTGTGTTGTACATGGTCACCACCGGCGGCTTCGTGGCCGGCATCCGCGCCGGATTTGCCTACAACACCTTCCCGCTCATGAATGGGCACGTGGTGCCGCCCGAGATCATGATGATCGAGCCGTGGTGGAAGAACTTCTTCTACAACATGGCGACGGTGCAGTTCGACCACCGCGCCGGAGCCTGGCTGCTGGCGGTGCTGGTGCCCGCGCTGTGGTGGCGCAGCCGCGCGCCCGGCGTTTCAAGCCGCGTGCGCCACGCCGCCGACGTGCTGCTCGGCATGCTGGCCGTGCAGATCGCCCTCGGCATTTCCACCCTGCTGCTGGTGGTGCCGGTGGGCCTGGCCGCCACGCATCAGGCGGGCGCGGTGCTGCTGTTCAGCGCGGCGCTGAATCTCGTACATGCCCTGAGGTCAGGGCGCGCCGCCGACCGATAAGCGGGGCGATTCTCACCCCTGGCCGGAGGCCAGGGCCAACCAATCAACGAGTTTCAGGATCGTGGTGGGAATGGCCCTCTTTCCCGCCAGCGCGGCTTCGGTCCAACGCGCAGTTGATGCGGCGTCGATCTCGGGCAGCGGCACCTCGTCCGGACGGGGTTCGCTCCACTCTTCCCATGCGCTGCCGCGCCAACATTCAACATTCAACGGACGCTTCGGCCCCGCCGTCGGCTCGCCCTCGCTGCCGCGCATGAGCAGCGCCGGTGTTGTCGAATCTGCAAGGCAGTCGCGCATATTGGGAAAATAAGGCGGATGCGTGAGCGGCACCACCCGCACCGACTGCCCTTCAAACGGGTCAATGAGCTTGGCCACGGTATGCGCCGGTCCGCGCACGCCCAGCCTCCGGCGCGTGGCAATGAGCGCGGCGAGGCCG
>DATNCF010000119.1:0-4173 GCA_035571675.1 Burkholderiales bacterium
GAGGGGCGCGCGCGGCACGTGGCCGACCTCGTGCGCAAGCAAGGCCGCAACTCCGCGGTGATCGTCGGCGACGCCCTGGACGACAAGCAAGCCCCCGCCATCGTCGCCAAGGCGCGCTCCGAACTGGGCGGGCTCGATCGGCTGGTCACCATTGTCGGCCAGGCGTTGTTCCACCCTACCCTCGAAGTCACGCCGGAACAGTGGGATTTCGACCAGCGGCGCAATTTGCGTTATGTATTTTTCCTCGCACAGGCCTTCGCGAAGCAGCTCATCGCGGAAAGAAAGCCGGGCGCGGTTGTCTGCATCGCTTCGGTGAGCGGCATGCAGGCGGCGGTGCAGCACCCGGCCTATGGCGCCGCGAAGGCCGGACTGATCAATCTCATCAAGACGCTGGGCGTGGAATGGGCGCAGCACAACATCCGCGTCAACGGCATTGCGCCTGGCACGATAGTGACCCCCCGCATCCCCGACACGCCGGAACTCCGGGCGGAAATACAGCGCAGCATGATCCCCATGGGGCGGCGCGGGTCGACTGACGATATTGGCCGCGGCGTGCTCTTTCTCGCGTCGGATTTGTCGGCCTATATCACCGGACACACGCTCCCGGTCGACGGCGGCTGGATGGCGGCTAACGTTCTGATGCGCGGCGACGGCAGCCGCTGAAAGGCTGGTAGGGCCTAGAGTCCTTTGCGTGTGGTTTTGCTGCGTGACCGCCGGACGCCGGCTGAGCGCAACGCAAGTAATATACCCTCGCCGGGTTCCCTGGACCGCTGCCGCAGCCGGTCACCACCCAACCTGCTCTCCCGCCATCACAGAACCTCCTCGGCGACCACGCGCAGCAGCGCGGCGTCCACGTTGCCTCCCAGAATGAGCGTGCCCACGTGGCGCCTGCGGCCTGCGTCCTTCCATGCCTGCAGGCGCTCGCGTATGCGCGGCGCCGGTCCGACCAGGGCGCATTCATCGACGAGCGCATCGGGCACCGCCGCGGCCGCCTCGGCCTTGCGCCCTGACATGAACAGCGCCTGGATTTTTTCCGCCGCTTCCTCATAGCCCAGGCGCTTGGCGTAGTCGTTGTAGAAATTCTTGCTCTTGGACCCCATGCCGCCCACGTACAGGGCCAGCATGTCCTTGACCGGGCGGCGGCACTCTTCGAGCGAATCGCCCATGCAGGCCTGCACAAAGGGGGCGACGTCGAAGTTGTCCAAGCCGCGGCTGCCGCCTGATTTGGCAAAGCCTTCCTCGAGGTGGCGCCCGATGACCGGATACTTTTCCGGAATCATCCACACGGGAAAGACGCCGTCCGCCACCTCGGCAGCCGTCCGCAACCCGCCCGGGGTGAGTGACGCGGTATAGATGGGAATCTCCGCATTGCCGTGAAGAATGCTTTTCAGAGGCTTGCCCATGCCCGAAGCGCCCGGACCGTCATAGGGAATGTGGTAGTACTCCCCCTTGAACACCAGCGGCTCCTTGCGCTCCCAAATCGTGCGCATGATGCGGATGTACTCTCGCGTGCGCTGCAGCGGCTTGCCGTAGAGCTCGCCGTACCAGCCCTCGGCGACCTGGGCACCCGAGGGGCCGATGCCGACGATGAAGCGATTGCCCGACAGCGCGTTCAACGTCATCGCCGTCATGGCCGTGCACGAGGGCGTGCGCGCCGGCATCTGCATGATGCCGGTGCCCACGCGAATGCGCGTGGTCCGCGCCAGTATCCAGGCCGCGGGTGAAACGGCGTCGGAGCCCCATGCCTCGGCCGTCCATGCGCTGTCATAGCCCAGGCGCTCGGCCTCCAGGATCAAGTCCAGCGGCAGCGCCATTCCGGCGCCGGAATAGCCCACGATCAGTCCGAGTTTCACAACAGCCTCCCGTCAAGTGGAATCGCTGGCGGTCGCTTCGCCCGTATGGCGACCGGCACCGCCGAGAAGCGCGGCATGGCATTGATGGTCTGCGCGTGCTGATCGATGCTGGTCAGCAGGTTGGTGTTGGCCCCGGCCTGCCGGTAGGGCAGCGCTTCCCAAGGCAGTCCGCCGAAGCCATGTGACACGGTCACGACGCCCCGCCTCACCGTCTCATCGGCCTTGACGATGGCCGGAATGCGGCCGTGCGCGGATTCGATTTCTACTTCCTCGCCCTCGGCGAGACCGAGCGCGGCCAAATCGGCGGGATGCAGCGAGGCGGGGTTGTACGGCACACGGGAATGAATGGCGGGGATGGCGCGGTAGCTGGAATTCATGACGTCGCGCATGCGCCGCACTGCCAGACGGTGGGTGAACCGCGCGGGCGTGGCGGCAGCCGCGCCGTCAGGCCATTCGCCGCGCACCTCGGCCAGTTCGGCGCGAACATCGGCCGGCGCCACGTCGAACGCCCCGGCGCGGTCAGGATCGGCGGGCGCGACGAATTGCGGCTCGCTCCTGAACAGCACGCCCCCGGGGTGCTTGCGCACTTCGGCGAGGGGCAATTGGGAATGCTTGGTGATGAGGTCGAGCAGGTGCTCGGTGTCGGGCGGAACAGCCATGTCGAGCGGCTCGCCGCAAAAAACAATCGCCTTGCCGAGGCGTTTGGCCAGGGCCCAGAAGGGATACCACTCGTCCACCACTTCCGATCCGGCGGGGGGCCTGCAGACGGCAGGCGTGTATTGGGCAAAAGGCACGGGGTAGGCCACCGTCTCCCAGATCACGGGCGCATCGGGCCGCTCGAACATGAGCCTGGGCGGAATGATGTAGTGCGCGAGCTTGGCGGTGTTGGTCATGGCCGAGTCGAGCGCCACGAGCAGGTCGAGGCCGGTAAGCGCCTCGGCGGTCCGGCGCTGGTCGGGAAACACGGACGCGGGATTACCCGCCACGCTGAACAACGCCCTTATCTGGCCCTCTCCGGGCGCCAGTATTTCCTCGGGCAGCGTGGCGCTCATCATTTCGCCGTTCAGGCGGCCGAAGCCGCGCACGCGGCCCTTCGCCCCGCGTTCCCAACTGCGTGTCGGGCTGCGCGCCTCGGCCCGCAGGCGGCGCAACGGCTCGAGCACACCCGTGTTCGCCACGCGCTCCCCCTCGCGGTTGAAGCGGCCGCACACGACGTTGAGGCATTCCACCAGGTGGTTGGCCAGGTTGGAATGGCTGGCCATGTCGGGGCCGGTGCCCGTCATGGCAATGCCGCGGCGGCTGTCGCGCGCGAACAGGGCCACCGCGTCGCGGAACAAGGCGGCGGGAATTCCCGCCCTTTCGGCCACGTATTCGGGCGTGAAGGCTTCGACCGCCGCGCGCAAATCGGCCAGTCCGGGCGCCCAGCGCGCGCAGAACGCCTTGTCCTCCCAGCCTTGCTGCAGGATTTCGCGCAGCATGCCGGCGGCGATGGCGGCGTCCTCTCCGGGCAGGGGCTGCAGGTGAATGTCGGCGAAGCGCGCCGTTTCCGTGCGCCGCGGGTCCACCACGATCAGCTTCAATCCGCGCGCCTTGGCCTCGCGCATGCGCTTGGCCGGGTTGTTCACGTTGAAGCCGTAAGTGCCCTGGATGGACAGCAGCGGGTTGTAGCCGAACGCCATGAAGACATCGGCCGTCTCGATGCGATGCCGCCCGGCGCGCCAGGTGCCCAGCCGGTCGTCGGTCACCCATTTCGCCGACTGGTCGATGGTCATGGTGGAGAAAAAGCACGGCGAGCCGATGGCCTTCATGAAGTAGCGGATCATGTAGGAGGCGGCCGAGTTGGCGTAGTTGGGGGTGCCGCGAAACAATGCCACCGAGCGCGCGCCGTTGCGCCCGATGACGTCCGCGAGCCGCGCCGCGATCTCGTCCAGCGCCTGCTCCAGGGGCACCCTCACGAAACGTCCGTCGGGCGTTCGCTTGAGCGAATGCAGCAGCCGCTCCGGCGAATTATGGATGGCCGCGCTTTGCAGGCCCTTGAAGCAGGCGTAGCCTTGCGTCAAGGCATGCTCGTGGTCCCCGCGCACGCCCAGCAACCGGCCATCGTTGTCCACTTCGGCCACCATGCCGCACTTGCCCGAGCACATGCGGCAATAGGTTCTTTTTTCGATCGGCATCAGTTCACCTCTCTTAGCGCACGGGTTCAGCGGCAAGGAGCTTGGCTGATTCGGCCGTCTCGGGGCGAGCCGACCGGTATTGTGCTCCATGACACATTGATCGACATAGGTCTGGATGGCGTTCGATTTCGGCGCGCAGCCCTCCG
>DATNCF010000120.1:0-5864 GCA_035571675.1 Burkholderiales bacterium
GCGCACCCAGTCGGGCAGGCCCGCCAGCGGCAGGCGCCAGCCCAGCACGCGCTCGGTCAGGCTTTCCGCGTCCTTGGCCTCGTAATCCTTGCCGTCGGCGGTGACCAGCTTCACCTGCTCGGCCTGGCGGCTGATGCGCGCAATGCCCTGCCCCATGGCATTGGTCACGAACAGGTCGTCGGCCGCGGGCGCATGGCGCCAGTCGATGCGCGCGCTGCCGCCCTCGTTGCCGTAGCGCAGGGCGATGCGCCCCTGGAGCTGGAATTCCAGCGCCGAGTCTTCCACCGGGACTCCGGTGAGCGTGGCGCAGCCGGCGAGGAACAGCAGCGCCGCCAGTGCATACCAGGCCGGCGGGCTGCCGGCGCCTCGGCAGGCGAGCATGGCGCTATTGATTCAGGCGCTTGAGCGTGGCCTGCAGCGTCTCGTTTTCGGGGCTTTTGTCCTTGGCCTCGCGCAGGATGCGCACGGCCGAGGCGCGGTCGCCGCTCGACCACAGCACCTCGCCCAGGTGGGCGGCGATTTCGGCGTCGGGCCGCGCGGCGAAGGCCTTCTGCAGGTATTCGATGGCTTCCTTCACCTGGCCCTGGCGGTACAGCACCCAGCCCATGCTGTCGATGATGAAGGCGTCGTCGGGCGCGAGCTTGAGGGCCTTCTCGATGAGCGCCCGCGCCTCGGGCAGGCGCAGGTTGCGGTCGGCCAGCGAATAGCCCAGGGCGTTGTAGGCCTGTGCGTTCTCGGGCCGCAGCTCGATCAGCTTTTTCAGGTTGGTTTCCAGCACGTCCATGCGGTCCAGGCGCTCGGCCAGCATGGCGTAGTCGTAGAGCAGCTCGGGGTTGTTGGGCATGCGCTCCAGCATGCCGCCCAGCAGGTCGAAACCGCCCTTGACGTCGTTGTTGTCGCGCAGGATCTGCGCCTCGGCCAGGGCGAGCTGCACGCTGGACTGGTTGTCCTTGGCCTCGGTGTCGTGCAGCCAGGCGCGCGCGGCGTCGACGCGGCCCTGCTGCGACAGCACATTGGCGTAGCGGATGCGCGCCAGCAGGTATTGTTCGCCGCCGTCGACCTGCCCATACCACTGCAGCGCGTCGGCGTAGTGCTTCTGCTCCTCGGCGACCTGGCCCAGGTACATGCGGACCTGGTTCTTGTCGCGCACGTCGAGCTCCAGCAGGCGGCGCAGGTTGGCTTCGGCCTGGGCATAGTCCTTGGCCTGCAGCGACAGCAGCGCCACGGCGTACACCACTTCGGCGTCCTGCGGGAAGATCTTCACCAGGCTCTGGAACTGCACGCGCGCCTCGTCCAGGCGCTTTTCAGCCACCAGGGTGCGCGCGTAGTTGATGCGCACCTCGCGTGAATTGGGGTAGCGGTCGAGGAAGTCCTTCAGCACGTCCAGCGCCTGCTTGTTGGAGCGCGGCTGCAGAATCTGCGCTTCGAGCAGCGCCGCCGACTCCCAATCGGGACGCAGTTCGCGTGCCTTGCGCACTTCAGCCAGGGCGAGGTTCTCGTCGCTGGCGGCGGCCACCTGGGCGACGGCCACGTGGGCCTGCGGCAGCGCCGGGTAGTCGGCGGCCAGCCTCTGCATCAGCCTCAGCGCGCCGGCCTTGTCCGCCGCGCCGGACAGGGTGCGCCCGAGCTGGGCGAACAGCGCGGTGGTGTCGGCATCCTTGGCCGCGAGCAGGTTGCGCAGCAGCGGCTCGACTTCCTCGAACTGGTTGGCGGCGATGAGCAGGCCGATCAGCGCCTGCCGCGCGCGGCTCGATCCCGGATCGGCTTCGTACCAGATGCGCGCCGATTCCAGGGCCGCCTTGTTCATGCGCGCGAACAGCGCGATCTCGGCGGCGCGGCGGGCGATGCGCGGATCGTGGGTGCGCTTGGCCAGGTCGGCGTAGGCCTGGGCCGCAAGGCCGACGTTGCCGCGCTGGCCGGCGATCTCGGCCAACAGAAACTCGTACAGGATGGCGTCGGTGAGTTCCTGATTGGGCAGCTTGGGTTCGGGCTCGGCGGGCGGCGAGGCGCGCAGAACTTGGGGAGCGCTCGGCGCTTGGGCTGCGGGCTGGCCGGCGGACGTCCCGGCCTTGGGTGCGGCTGGCGCTTGTGTTTGTGCTTGCGCTTGCGCCTGCTGGGTGGGCGCCGCCGCAGCGGCGTTCTTCGGCGCCTCCGCCTTGGGGGCATCCGCCTTCGCCGGGGTCTGGGGCGGCGTCTGCGCGCAGGCGGCCAGGGCCATGCACACCAAGGCCGCGAGGGTCGTCCCCGAGAAGGTATGACGGGAAACAGGCGCTGAAGCGGGCATGTGAGCGGAGGGCATGGAACGGCCTTGTAAGTCCCGCATGGCCGAATGGGAATGGCCTCCGGCGCGGGTGAGGGTTTGGAAATGACAGTTTAGAGCGGAATGCGGCGCCTCGGGTGAAAAGACGCGTGCAGATTGCCGTGGCGGGCATCGAAACTTGACGTCCATGTTAGTGTCGTCTTCACGCTTTAAGTTTCAACCCCGTTCCCCGAGTGTCTTCCCCGAGTATCGTCAGCACGGCGTCATATCCCACCCCATGCCGGAACTCCCCGAAGTCGAGATTACCCGCCGCGGCATCGCCCCCGCGCTAACCGGGCAGGCCATCACGGCGGTGCGGGTGCGCGACGGCCGGCTGCGCTGGCCGGTGCCGCGCCGCATCGGCGCCATTCTCAAAGGCCGCGTGGTGCGCCAAGTGCTGCGGCGGGCCAAGTACCTGCTGCTCGACTGCGGCGACGGCTGGCTGATCCTGCACCTGGGCATGTCCGGCAGCCTGCGCATCATCGAGCCGGCCCTGCCCGCAGGGCCGCACGACCACGTGGACTGGGTGTTCGGCGATGTGGCGCTGCGTTTGCGCGATCCGCGCCGCTTCGGCGCGGTGCTGTGGGTGCGCGGCGATGACGTGCACGCCCATCCCCTGCTGGCCAGCCTTGGGGCGGAACCGCTGTCGCCGGAGTTTTCAGGAGAATTGCTTTTCAAGGCCTCGCGCGGCCGCCGCGTGGGCGTGAAGCAGTTCATCATGGACCATCACGTGGTGGTGGGCGTCGGCAACATCTACGCCAACGAGAGCCTGTTTCGCGCCGGCATCCACCCGCGCACCGCGGCGGGCCGGGTGTCACGTGCGCGCTACGACAAGCTGGCCGGGGAAATACGCGCCACGCTGAAGGCCGCGCTGTCGGCGGGCGGCAGTTCGCTGCGCGACTTCGTGCATTCGGACGGCGCCTCGGGTTATTTCCAGCAGCAGTACTACGTCTACGACCGCGCCGGCGAGGCATGCCGGGTGTGCGGCGGCGAAGTTCGCGTCATCCGCCAGGGTCAGCGCTCGACCTTTTACTGCCCGACTTGTCAACGTTGATGGCCGAGCGTCAGGCGTGCTATGCGGCCAGGCCCTTTCCCAACCCCGCGATGGCGAGAACGAACACGACTACGTGCACGCCGATCCAGAGCCGGAACGTCCACGCCCGGGTGCGCGGCGCCAGGCTGGAAATGAGGTAGGGCCGGCCGTCACCCGGCGCGCCCACGCTGTTCATGGGCGGGGCGGCCTGCATTTCGCCGTGGTTCTTTTCCACCTCGGCCCGCGCCGCCTGCCTTGCTGCCTCCCATTCCGTGAGGTCGATCTGCCCATCGTGGTTGGCATCGAAGCGACGCAGCAACCCCGGCTTGTCGCGTTTCCAATCCGCCAGCAGCGCCGAGACATCGGCGTCCATGTCGGCGCGCGACGGCTCATAGAACCGGGTGCGGAACTCGCCCAGCACGTACACGGGATCGCCCAGCGCCAGAATCCATTCGGTATAGCGGTAACCGCCTGCGACCCAGGTGTCCTTGCGCCGGGTGGTCACTTCCGCGCCCTCGGGATCAACCACGCAATGGCCCGTGGCGTCGGCGAGCACGAAAGAGGCGTCGGATTGGCCGGACTCCACCACCTTCCGATCTTCGGAGTTCAGCTCTTCCATGCGGTAGCGATACCAGGCGCAGCTCAACTGGGAATAGCGGGCCAGCGTGGGCAAGCCCTCGGCGGGCTGGCAGCGGCCCCACAACTCCACATAGCCCTGCGCGGCGCTGCCGATGTTGGATGTGGGCGTGTCGTCCATCACCCGCAGGCGGCGATAACTGGCGGCCCAGGCAAAGACGCTCGCGAGCGCGATCAGCGCCATGCTCGCCAACCACAGGGCGCGGCTACCCACGGCCCAGGCCGCGGCGAACAGGCCGAACTGCAGGCCGCCGGTGATGACATGCGCGCGCACCCGTCCAAAAAGCGGGCCGAAGGGCGCGCTCATGGATTGGGGGAACAACCCGGCTACGACGAGAACAAGGCCTTCACGTCCACGTCGGCGGTCTCGGCCTCTGCAAAGCGCAGCAGCGGTTTCTCGCCGAAGCCGAAGAAGTAGGCGATGACCGCCTCGGGAAACTGCTCGATGCGCACGTTGTTGATGTTGACCGAGTCGTTGTAGAACTCGCGCCGGTCGGAAATGGCGTTTTCGAGCTGGGTGATGCGCTGCTGGAGCTGCATGAAGTTCTGGTTCGACTTCAGCTCGGGGTAGGCCTCGGCCACGGCGAACAGGCGGTTGAGGCTGCCGCGCAGCGCCGTCTCGGCCTCACCCAGCGAGCCTATGGCCTGCTGCTCGCGCGCGCCCTGCACGGCCGTGCGGGCGCGGATCACCTTTTCGAGGGTTTCCTGCTCGAACTGGCGGTATTGCCGGCACACCTCGACGAGCTTCTGAATTTCGTCGTGGCGCTGTTTGAGCAGCACGTCGATGTTCGACCACGCCAGCGACACGTTGTGCTTGATGGCCACCAGGCCGTTGTACAGCATGACGGCATACACGACCACCGCGACCAGCAATGCCAAAGCGATCCACCAAGCCATCGTCCCCTCCCTGGGGTGAAGCCTTGTCTACGGAGTTATTTACCCATTTCCTTCAGCTTGGCGTCAAAGCGTTTTTTCACGATGGGATTCACCGGGCGCCGAACAAGGAGGCATGCCCCCTTGTAAATCCCCCACATCGGTCCACCAAGCCTTCTTATTTACCCATTTCCTTCAGCTTGGCGTCAAAGCGTTTTTTCACGATGGGATTCACAAATTGTGAAATATCTCCGCCAAAGGTGCCGATTTCGCGCACCAGGGTGGCGGAAATGAACAGGTGATGCTCCTCGGGGGTGAGGAACACCGTCTCCACGTCGGGCATGAGGCGCCGGTTCATGCCGGCGAGCTGGAATTCGTATTCGAAGTCCGACACCGCGCGCAGGCCGCGCATCACCACCTTGGCCTTCTGCTGGATGACGAAATCGGCGAGCAGGGTGGAGAAGCCGCACCCCGATACGTTCTTGTAGGGCGCCACCACTTGCTGCGCCAGGTCGATGCGTTCTTCCAGGGTGAAGAAGGGCTTCTTGGTGCGGCTGTCGGCCACCGCCACCACCACCTCGTCGAAAATCACGCATGCCCGCCTGACCAGGTCCTCGTGCCCCGAGGTCATGGGGTCGAAAGTGCCCGGATACACCGCTTTTACCACGCCGCCTCCCATCGCATTAGCTGGAAATGGACCTGCCCCGCGCGCCCCTGCCTGTACACCGACCAGGGAGCGGGCGGCTCTGCGCCCGTTCCGCTTTCGACATACACGCTGGCATGCTTAGCCAGCAACGGCGGCAGCAGTTCCAACAGTCCCGACGGCACGCCCGAATCGAAGGGTGGATCCAGCAGCACCAGATCATAGCCGCCCGAAGAACGCGCATCCTGCCGTCTCAGGAATTCTAGCGCATCGCCGCCACGCAACTCCCAGCGCCCGTCGAGCCCCGTTTCGCCCCCCAGGACGCGCGCGTTAGCGCGCAGGGCCTCGCAGGCGCGGGCGTCGCGCTCCACCATGACCAC
>DATNCF010000121.1:0-6863 GCA_035571675.1 Burkholderiales bacterium
ATGGCGCCCACGAAGCCGCGCTTCTTGCATTTCTCCAACTCTTTAACCGCGCCGGGAATATCGGCGGTGTTCAGGATGCACATGCCGAAAAAGCGCTTGGGATCGGAGGCGCAGAACTCGCCCAGCCAGTCGTTGTAGGCCTCGCAGATGAAGCCCATGAGGTCATCGGGCGCCTGGGCATGCACGGCCAGGGACACCGTGGGATAGAACACCGCGCCCTGGATGCCGTCGGAGCTCATGTCCTCGAGACGGTACTTGGCCTGGTAGGCGCCGGGGCGCACGTCGTCGGCCCGCCCTTCCATTTTCAGCTTGGAGGCGTCCTTGAAGCGCTGCCCGGTCTGGGTGCCCGGCCCGAAGCTGGCGAACCTCTTGCCATCCACCAGCCACCAGTCGGCGTCGGGTTCGTGCACCACGTGCGGCACGCGGCCGGCCAGCGCCTTGGGCGCGCGGCTGGTCCACAGGTCGGGCGGTTCATGGATATGGTCGTCGGCGGAGACAATTTCGAGCCGGGTTTCGTCGATTTGGCGCATGGGTTTCTCCTGGAATCCGTGCCGCTAGCATCCCACCCACGCGGGCACCCATGCAAGCAACGCTCGCTCTTGAATCAGGTGATTCAAGCCGGGCGGCGGGGGCGCCGCTCCAGCTTCATCGCCCGGTTTTTGCGACTCCCCGGCGCGTGACTCAGCTTCGTGACTTCGCCCGCAGTATCTTGCGGCCGGTGCGGCCGCTGGCCTCGGCCATGCGCACGAACTCGCGCGCCTCGGGCGGCGGCTCGTGGCGCGCCCACGCCACGCTCAGCGTGGCCACGAAATCGAAGGCCCGGTCGGCGATGCGCAGCAGCTTGACGCCCTTCACGTCCAGGTCGGCCGCCATTTCCGGCACGAAGCCCACGCCCAGGCCGCTGGCCACGAACTTGAGGATGGTGAAGGCCTGGTTGGTCTCCTGCACGGTGCGCGGCGTGAAGCCGGCCTCGCGGCACAGGGTCACGATGGCGTTGTAGGTGACCGGGTTGGCCTCGCTCGACTGCATGATGAAAGGCTGCGACGCCACTTCTTCCAGGCGCACCTGGCGCTTGGCGGCCAGCGGCAGGCCGGAGGGGACGGCCAGGACCACGCGCGAGCGCTCCACCACGCTGCTTTGCAGCCCCTCGAGACTGTTGGCGCCCGACATGATGAAGCCCAGGTCGAGGCGCCCGTCCTGCAGCCTGGCGATCTGCTCGGAGCTGGGCATTTCCTGCAGCAGCACTTCCAGGCCCGGCCAGCGGGCTCGAAAGCGCGGCATGATGGAAGGAATGATGCGGTACAGGGCCGGCTCGACGAAACCGATGTTGAGCCGCGCGATGTCGCTGGCCGTGCGCGCCACCGCGCTCTCGATGAGCTTGGCCTGGGCGATGAGGCGCGGCGCCTCCTTGAGCAGGATGCGGCCGGCCGAGGTGAGCGAGACTTCCTTGCGGCTGCGGGACAGCAAGATTACGCCCAGCGTGCGCTCCAGCTCGCGGATGGAACGGGTCAGCGGGGGCTGGGTTATGCCTAGTTGCGCCGCAGCACGCCGGTAATTGAGCGCCTGCGCCACCGCCACGAAACGTTGGAGTTGTTTAAGTTCCATCGAGCGACCAATGATAATCGGGCGCGGATGCTACTGGAAAAGAATCAGACAAACAATGATGCGGAAGGTGACATTTCTTCAAGAGCGCCGCTCGGGATGGCGCGCCGCGTCGTTCAGCGCCACCAAGGCCAGCACCGCCGTGGACAACAGCACCGTGGCGGTGGGCAGCGCGCTGCCCGTGCTCCATGCGCCCACGATGAGGGTGAACAGCGCGCCCGCGGCCATCTGGCCCGAGCCGTACAGCGCCGAGGCGGCGCCGGCGCGCCGGGGGTCCACGCTAATGGCCAGCGCCGTGGTGCTGGGGAACACCAGCCCGGTGCCGCCCGCGAACACCATCATGGGCGCCACCAGGGTGAGCACGGTGAGGTGGTCGGTGAGCACCACCAGCATGAGCACCGCACCGGCCGTGATCTGCACGCCGCAGCCCAGGCGCGCAACGTTGACGGCGTGCATGCGCTTGGACAAGCGGCTGGCCACCACCGCCGCCCCGGATATCGCCACCACCATGATGAGGATGTAGAAACCCACGTCATGCGGCGGCCGGTGCAACAGCGTGCCGAATATGAAAGGCGCCGCCGCAAGGTAGGCATACATATTGGTCGCGCCCAGGGCCCCGCCCGCCGCGTAGCCCCGATAGGCGCGGATGCGCGCCAGCACGGCGAAGCTGCCCGCGAGATCGCCGAACGCCAGCGCGCCGCCGCGGTAGCGGTTAGTCTCCCGCACCATGAACACCGACAACAACAGCAACACCGTGGACAACGCCCCCAGAAACACGAACACGGCCTGCCAGCCAAACCAGGTGGTGAGGTAGCCGCCCGCGAGCGGCGCCATGGCCGGCGCGATGGACATAGCCGAGGCCAGCACGCCCAGGCGCCTCAACACATCCCCGTCCCCGTCGCGCACCATGGCGCGCCCCAGCACCTGGCCGGCGCAGGCGCCCAGCGCCTGGAACAGCCGCGCCACAATGAGCACCACGACGCTCGGGGAAAAGCAGGCCGCGAAGCTGGCAAGCGCGTGCAAGGCCAGGCCGCCAAGCAGGAGCGGCCGTCGGCCGAAGCGGTCGGACAGCGTGCCATAGAAAAGTTGCCCGACGGCGAGGCCCAGCAGGTACAGGGTGATGGTGAGCTGCACCTCAGAAGCCGGCGCCGCGAAATGGCTGGCCAAGGCCGGCAGCGCCGGCAACAGCACGTGCATGGACAGCGTGCCCGAGCCGGTGATGGCCACGAGCAGCGGCATGGGCGGGAGGATGGGCTGGTCTTGGGACTCGGCGCGTATCTTGACCGAAGATTGGGTCGAAGATTCGGCCGGAAGCCCGGCCGAAGAATCGGCCGGCGAATCGGAGGCGTCCAACCGGGCCAACCAGCTATTGCCCGGCCGGGCGGTCCATGTAGGGCGGCTTGTCCTGGTAGGGAATCCAGGGCGAGGACAGGCGCTCGGGAATCACGGTGACGATGACGCGGATGTCCTGCGGCCGGTCGTAGGTGTAGTTGTCGATGCCATAGTGTTTGGTCAGGCGCGTGATGAAGGCGCGGTCGGTGTCCATCTCGACGGTGGCGCGGCCGCGGATCTCCACGTACTTGTTCAGGTTGTCGGGCTGCACCACGCACAGGGTGACGCGGTCGTCGGCCATGAGGTTGCGGTACTTCTTGCGGTTGGTGGTGGTGGAGATGCGCACCACTCCGTCCTCGAACATCAGCGCCACCGGATTGGTGGACATGCGCCCGTCGGGCCGCATGGTGGTCATGAACGCGGTGGGACAGCCCGCAAGCAGGGGCAGCGCGCGCTCGGGTATCGCGGCCGGGGTCGTCATTCGATTGATGTTATCACCCGCCCGCAATGCGCGGCACGAAATGAATCTCCGTGCCCGCTTCCAGCTTGTGATACGGCGCCTCGTTGTAGATGTCCCCGTTTATCACCACCGCCGCCTTCTCAAGGCCCGCGCCCAGCCCCGGGAAGCGCCGGGTAAGTTCATCGTACAGTTCCTGCACCCGCGGCGCGGCGACGTCCAGTTGCGCCACGCCACCGGTGTGCACGCGCCAATCGTTGGGAAAATGCACCACCGCCACGGTTAGCCCTGGTTCAGTCCCTCCAGAACCCGCATGGGCGACAGCGGCAATTCCGTGAAGCGCACGCCGATGGCACGCGCCATGGCGTTGGCCACGGCGCCGAGCGGCGGCACGATGGGCACTTCGCCCACGCCGCGCACGCCGTAGGGATGGGTGGGATTGGGCACTTCCACGATCACGGTGTCGATCATGGGCAGGTCCGAGGCCACGGGCATGCGGTAATCGAGAAAGCTGGCATTCTCCATTTTGCCTTCGGCGTCGAAGCGGTATTCCTCGTTCAGCGCCCAGCCGATGCCCTGCGCGGCGCCGCCCTGCATCTGCCCTTCGACGTAAGACGGGTGCACGGCCTTGCCCGCGTCCTGGATGGCGGTGTAGCGCACCACGCGGCTCACGCCGGTTTCCTTGTCCACCTCCAGGTCGCAGATGTTCACGGCGAAAGCCGGGCCGGCGGCCGGCGCGGAGAGCGACGCCCGGCCGATGATGGGCCCGCCCGTGCGCGCCATCTGCGCCGCGAGTTCCTTCAGGGTCAGCGGCTTCTTGTCCGAACCGGCGGGCGGATGCGCCGCTCCTTCGCTCCAGGTGACGGCCTCGGCCTCCACGTTCCAAATCTTGGCGGCGCGCGCGCACAGTTGCCGGCGCACATCCTCGGCGGCCTGGATCACCGCCATGCCGGTGGCGAAGCACACGCGGCTGCCGCCGGTGACGTCGGTGTAGCCCACGCTGTCGGTGTCGCCCACGCTGGGGCGCACTCGCTCCACGGGGATGTCCAGCTCCTCGGCCACCATTTGCGCCTGCGCCGCGCGCGTGCCGCCGATGTCGGGATTCCCCGTGACGACGGCGGCGCTGCCGTCGGCATCCAGTGTAACCACGGCGCTGGAATTCAGGCCGGCGTTGAACCAGAAGCCCGCCGCCACGCCGCGGCCCTGGTTGGGTTTGAGCGGCGCGGACCAGTGCGGATGGCCTTTCGCGGCCAGCAGCGTCTCGCGAAAGCCGATGGGACCGTACTTGGGGCCGTAGGGCGCGGCGTCGCCCTCCTCCATGGCGTTCAGCAATCGTAGGTCGATGGGATCCATGCCCAGCTTCTGCGCGAACTCGTCCAGCAGGCTCTCCACCGGGAACATGGCCATGGGCGCGCCCGGTGCGCGGTAGGCCGCGACCTTGGGCTTGTTGGTGAGCACGCTGTGCGACTCGATGAAGAAGTTCGGTATGCGGTAGGCCGACAGGCAGCACATGGCCGTGGAGCGATGGGCCAGGCCGGCGAAGGCGCCGGAATCGCAGTGCATGGTGACGCTGGCGGCGGTGAGGCGGCCGTCCTTTTTCATGCCCATTTTGACTCGGGTGCGCGAGCCCGGCGTGGGGCCGGTGGCGCGCAGCACTTCTTCGCGCGTCATGACCATTTTCACCGGCAGGCTGGCCTTGCGCGACAGCGCCACGGCCAGGGGCTCGAGGTAAATGGTGGTCTTGCCGCCGAAGCCGCCGCCGATTTCACTGGGCACGACCTTGATCCGGCCCAGGTCCATGCCGAGTACGGCGGCGCAGGCGCCACGCACCTGGAACGGGCCCTGGGTGCTGCACCAGATGAACACCTGGCCATCCGGGCTGTAGCGGGCCACGCAGGCATGCGGCTCGATATAGCCCTGGTGCACCATGCGCGTGCGGAACTCGCGCTCGATGACGAGGTCGGCGGCCGCGAAGCCCTGCTCCAGGCTGCCGCGCTCCAGCACGGCGCGCGCGGCGATGTTGGTGGGCCCGTCCGGCGCGCCGGCGGCCCGTCCCTCGGTGCGCAGATGGTCGTGCAGGATGGGCGCGCCGGGCGCGATGGCCGACTCGATGTCCAGCACCGGCGTGAGCTTTTCATACTGCACCTTGATTAGCCTGGCCGCGGCCTGCGCCTGCGCCAGCGTCATGGCAGCCACGGCGGCCACCACGTGGCCGTGGTACAGCGTCTTGCCGTGCGCCAGGCAGTTCTCGCCCACGTCGTGCATGTCGCCCGAGCCCTCGCCCATGGACACCTGGGCGCGGTTCTCGATGATGTCCTTGCCGGTGATCACGGCCTTGACGCCGGGCATGGCCTCGGCCTCGCGCGTGTCGATGGAGAGAATGCGCGCATGCGCGAACGGGCTCCTCACCACCACGCCATGGATCATGCCGGGCAGCGTGAAGTCGGCGCCGTAGTTGGCGCGCCCGGTGACCTTGTCCGGGCCGTCGTGGCGGACAGGCCGCTTGCCCACGTACTTGAAGTCGCGGCGGGGCTCGGCCCGGGGCTTAAGCAGCGCGCTCATGCGATTTCCTTTCTGAGCTCGGCGGCACTGTCCAACACCGCCCGAATGATCTTGTCGTAGCCGGTGCAGCGGCACAGGTTGCCCGCCAGCCAGTAGCGGACCTCCTCCTCGCTGGGATCGGGATTGCGATCGAGCAGCGCCTTGGCGGCCACGATGAAGCCCGGCGTGCAGATGCCGCATTGCAAGGCGGCGTGTTCGAGGAATTTCTGCTGCAGCACGTGCAGTTTCCCGCCCTGCGCCATGCCTTCGATGGTGGTCACCTGCCGGTCCCGGGCTTCGGCGGCGAGCACCAGGCAGGAGGGCACCAGCCGCCCATCCAGCAGCACCGAGCAGGCGCCGCAATCGCCGGTGCCGCAGCCTTCCTTGGACCCGGTGAGGCCGAGGCGGTCACGCAGCGCGGTGAGCAGGTTTTCCTGCGCCTCGCACAGGAACTCTGCGGCTTCGCCGTTGACCGTTGTTTCGACATGCAGTCTGGACACGAAAGATTCTCCTTATCTTGTTTTTGCGCGTTCGGCGGCGATGGCCGCGGCGCGACGCACCAGCACCCCCACCACTTTCTTGCGATAGGCGGCGCTGCCGCGCTTGTCATCGATGGGCTTGGCGGCGGCGCTCGCCGCCTGCGCCGCGCGCGCCAGCGCCGCCTCGTCCACCTTGCTGCCCAGCAGCGCGGCCTCGGCCGCGGGCACGCGCAAGGCCGTGGGCGCGACGGCGCCGATGGCCACGCGCGCTATGGTGCAGGTTCCCGAAGCATCCAGCGTCAGGGAAACGCCCGCGCCCACCACCGCGATGTCCATCTCGGTGCGGGGAATGAGGCGCAGATAGGCGTCGGCAGTGCGCGGCGCGGGTCGCGGCAACTCCAACGCCGCCAGCAGCTCGCCGGGCTGCAGCACGTTTTTGCCCGGACCGGTGC